>JARGFU010000001.1:0-6891 GCA_029210625.1 Deltaproteobacteria bacterium
CCACCCCCCCCCCCCGGACCCACGCCCGCGCCCGATCCCGGGCCGGCCCCCGCGGCGACCCCGCCCCAGCCGGCCTCCCCCGAGGCCCCGACCGTCGCCGGACCCCCGCCCCTGGCCGCGGCCCACGAGGGCGCGGGGACCTTCCTCATCCACTACCACCACGAGATGGCCTTCCCCTTCCCCGCCGGGGTGCTGGGGGTGGGCCTGCGCTGGCGGCGGAGCCTGGTCGGGGTCGCGGTCTCGATCCTCGGCCACTCGAGCAAGGGGCTCACCCAGCCGGAGCGCAGCGTGGGCGCTCGCATCAGCCTGCGCCTCTACCCGAAGGATCTGGGCCGGGTGGCGCCCTACGCCGGCGTCGGGGTCTCCCTGATGGTCCCGACCGTGCTGCCCCGGGTGGAGGGAGGCGTCGAGATCGCCCTCGGCAGTGCCCGGCTGGGCCTCTCGGCGGCGTTCGAGGCGAACACCAACGAGGCGATCTTCTTCGCAACGAAGAACGGGCTCATCGGCCTCTCCCTGGGCTGGGCCCTCTAGAGGAAGAGTCCAAGACCCTGGTGGAGGCCACCTCGGGGCCCGTGCTAGGTTTGCGGGCGCAGCGCCTCTCCCCACCGACGAGGCGCGAGCGTGGCGCCGATGGCAAAGTCGATGGTCGACAGATACCGGACGATCCTGTCCGCGGACCCCACCTCGATGGTCTTCGTCGAGCTGGCCAAGGCCTTGATCGATCAGGGGGATCTCGACGAGGCGGTCCGCGTCTGCGAGGCCGGCGTCCGCCAGCACCCCGAGTCGATCGTCGGCCAGGTGCTCTGGGGCCGCGCCCTCCTCGGGCAGGGCGACCCCGAGGCCGCCATGGATCACTTCGACTCGGCGGT
Organism: Deltaproteobacteria bacterium; assembly: GCA_029210625.1. Lineage (NCBI taxonomy): Bacteria > Pseudomonadati > Myxococcota > Myxococcia > Deltaproteobacteria bacterium. The sequence goes on from JARGFU010000001.1 coordinate 870, forward strand.
GGCCCTCGATCCGGAGAACCCCTACGCCTACAACCTCATCGGCGAGGCCCTCCTCCACCAGCAGCTCTACCGCTCCGCCCTGCCCCTGCTGCGCAAGGCGGTGAGCCTGCAGCCCGGTGACAGCCGGGTCCGGCAGTGGCTCGAGCAGGCCGAGGCGGCGGTGGGCGACGCGCGCGGCGCGAGCCTGGGCGCGGACGCCACCACGGTCACCCCCGCTCTCCCCGAGGAGGGGGACGCCTCGGACGAGGGCCCCACCACCGAGGGTCCGCCCCCCGCCGGCATGGACGCCGCCTTCGACGCGGTCTTCGGAGAGCTGCCCGGTTCGACCCCCGGTGGCGGCGCGGGCCCCCTGGACGGCCCCACGCGGGAGAGCCCCACCGTCAACCTCGACGCCGTGATGGGCGCGGGCGACGCGGTGGCCAGCCCCTTCGCCGATCCCTTCGACGCCGCCTTCGGCGCGGTGGGGGCCGGGAACGAAGGCCCCGGCGACGCCACCGAGGTCCTCGTCCGCCCGCCCCCCGAGGCGATGGGCGAGGCGAGCCCGCCGGTCCCCGGCGGGGACGGCGGCAGCCCCTTCGCCGACTACTTCGACGCCGCCTTCGGGAGGGTCGACAGCAGCGCGCTGCCCGAGAGCGAGGACGGGATCATCCCCGGGATGACCCAGACCTTCACCGCGCTCGAGCTCGAGGAGGCCGGGCGCCTCGACCGGGAGCGGATGCAGGCCGCCGCCGCCCAGGCCGGCTCGGTCACCCCCGGCGGCCCCGACCTGCGGGATCCCACCATCCACGCCGCCCCGCCCCCGCTGCCTCCACCCCTGCCCGGCAAGGGGGGTGGCCCGCCGCCGCCGCCCCGGGAGGAGGCCAGCGAGCTCTTCGGCCTGAAGCTGCCGCCGAGCCCGGCCCAGCTCAAGGCCGAGGCCGAGGCGAAGGCCGCCGCCGCGAAGGCCGAGGCCAAGGCGAAGGCCGGCGGCGGCGGCGACACGGCCCATGCCCTGGCGGCCGAGTACGAGCGCGAGCTGCGGGCCCGCCTGATGCCCGACGAGCAGCCCAGGGGCTTCTTCCAGCGCAACTCGAAGCTGCTGCTGGTCGGCGGCGCCGTCTCCCTCGCCCTCCTCACCGCCGCGGTGGCCACCCTCTACGCCCGCGCGGCCAACCGCAAGGAGGCCATCGCCGAGGGGCTCACCGCCGCCCACAACGGCATCGCCCGGGACTCCTACCAGGCCTACCTCGCCGCCCTCGAGGCCCTCGAGGAGGTCGTCGACCTCGACCCCAAGAACGTCGAGGCCAAGGCCCTCACCGCCCAGATCGAGGCCATCCTCTACGCCGAGCTCGACCCCGACCCCGCGCGCCGCGAGCGGGCCTCGAAGCTGGTCGCCGACGCGCAGGTCGGCGTGAAGCACCCCGACCTGGCCCTCGACGCCCGCTACCACCTGCTACCCCCCGACGCCCGCGGCCCCGTGGGCGAGGAGATCGTCCAGGCCCTCGAGAAGCGCCCGGAGAGCGCCCTCCTCCACTACCTCGCCGGCCGCCACCGCCTCTCCCAGGGCAAGGCCAAGGAGGCCACCGGGCACTTCGAGAAGGCGCTCAAGCTCGAGCCGGGCCACGCCCGCACGGTGCTGGAGCTGGCCCGCTACCTGGGCTCGCTGGGCAAGTGGAAGTCGGCGGAGAGCTACTACGACAACCTGCGCTCGAACTTCCCCGGCCACGTGCGGGCGAGGATCGGCGTCGCCCGGGCCAAGGTCGAGCGCAAGGACAACCTCGACGGCGCCCTCTCCGTGCTCGAGCTGGTCGAGAGCGAGCAGGGCGCGAACCTGGCGCCCGAGGAGAGCGTCGCCCTCGAGGCCGTCTTCGGTCAGGTGCTCGAGGCCCGCGGGCAGCACGCCGAGGCGGTCGCCCGCCTGGAGGCCGCCAGCAAGGCCCACCCCCGCCGGGCCGGCCTCGCCTTCCTGCTGGCCCGCACCCGGGCGAAGCACTTCGAGCTGCCGGAGGCCCTGGCGGCGATCGAGCGCGCCATCGCCATCACCCCGCAGGACGTCGAGATGCGGGAGCTGCAGGCCCAGATCCTCATCGACTGGGGCCGCTACGACGACGCCCTGGCCATGCTCAAGGGCGTGGGCGGCAAGGCCCCCGAGCTGCTCCTGCAGAAGGCCCGGGCGGCCTACCACGCCGGCAAGCTCACCACGGCCCGCAAGACCCTCGAGAGCATGCGCAACGACGCCGGGCAGATGCCCGCCGACGCGGCCATCTACCTCGCCCTGGTCGACGCCGAGTCCAGCGAGATCGATCGCGGCCGGGCGGTGCTCGATCGCGCGGCCAAGGCCCGGAAGAACGACCCCCTCACCCTCTGGGCGCTGGGCCGGCTGAACATCTTCGCGAACCAGCCCGCCACCGCCACCCGCTACTTCGAGAAGGCCCTCGCCCGCGACGACCGGTACTTCCGCGCCGCGGTGGACAACGCCGTCGCCCTGCGCGCCAGCAAGAAGGACGGGCCGGCGATGGAGGCCGTCAGCGCCGGCCTGGACGTGAACCCCCACTTCCGGGAGGGCCGCCTGCTCCTCGGTGAGCTGCACCTCGCTGCCGACGAGTTCGAGCCGGCGCGCGATCTCTTCCGGAAGGTGATCGCCGACCACCCCAAGGAGGCCTCGGCCCACCGCGGGCTGGCCGACGCCCTGCTGGCCCTCGACGACCTCGAGGCCGGCGAGCAGAGCGCCCAGGAGGCCATGACCCTCCAGCCCAAGGACCCGCGGGTGCTCCACACCCTGGGCCGGGCCCAGCTCGCCAACGGCAAGGCCCCGGCGGCGGTCCAGACCCTGCTCAAGGCCCGGCGGCTGGACGCCGAGAACGCCGAGCTCCTCGCGGACCTCGGCTGGGCCTACCTCGAGCAGGGCGGCAAGAACCGGGCGAAGCAGGCCAAGACCTACTTCGAGGAGGCCCTCGAGCTCTCGAAGGGCTCGACCCGGGCGCGCTGGGGGCTGGGCCGCGCCCAGCTGCGCCTCGACGACAAGGAGGCGATCGCCTCGCTCACCCTCACCACCCGCGCCCTGCGCAAGACGGCGCCGGTCGCCGAGCGGGCCGAGGCCTGGCTCGACCTGGGGAAGGCCTACCTCGAGGTCGGCCGCAAGCCCGATCCCAAGGGCGCCCGCCGCGCCCTCACCGCCTCCCTGGAGGCGAAGGACCTGGTCAGCACCCGCCTGCTCCTCGGCCGCGTCCTCATGGACGACAACAAGGCGAAGGCCGCGGTGAGCATCCTGGAGCGGGCCATCGAGGCCGAGGCCGAGAACGCCGAGGCCCACCTGGCCCTCGGCCAGGCCCGCGCCGCCGCCGGTGACATCGAGGGGGCCCGCGCGGCGCTGGATCGCAGCCTGGTGCTCTCGCCCAAGGGCAAGGTCGCCGCCGAGGCGCGCAAGGCCCTGAGCTCTCTCTAGTCTCCTCCTCCCAGGAGCCCCGCCTCGGCGAGGGAGAGGTAGCGGCCGTCGCCGATGATCAGGTGATCGAGGAGGCGGACACCGAGGGCCTCGGCCGCGATCCCGAGGCGCCGGGTCAGGGAGAGGTCGTCGGCGGAGGGGGCCGGATCGCCGCTCGGGTGGTTGTGGGCGACGATCAGCGCCGCCGCCGCCTCGCGCACGGCCGGCTCGAGGACCTCCCGGGGGTGGATGGCGCAGGCGGTGAGCCCCCCTTCGGCGATGCGCTGCTCGGAGAGGATCCGGTGGCGGGCGTCGAGGTAGATCCCGACGAAGTTCTCCTGGCGCAGGTGCCGCAGGCGCGGCCCCAGCCGGCGGTGGATCTGATCGGCCGAGCGCAGCACCGCCCCCCGCGGCTGCTCGGAGAGGGCCAGCCGCCGGCCCAGCTGCAGGGCCGCCCGCACCGCGGCCGTCCTCGCGGACCCCATGCCCGGGATCCGGACCAACTCCGAGGCGCTCGCCCGCTCCAGCCCGTGCAGCCCCCCGAAGCGCCGCAGGAGGAGGGGCGCCAGGTGCCCGGCCCCGCAAGGGCCCAGGATCAGGGCGAGGAGCTCCTCGTCGACCAGGGCCTCGGGGCCGAGGGCCTGGAGGCGTTCACGGGGGCGGGGGTCGGTGCGGTCGGCGGGTAGCTCGGTCACGCCCCCGCGGACTGCACGTGCCGTGCCCTAGAAGCGCCCCGACATGGCGAAGAACGCCTTGATCTTGTCGTTCGTCTCGCCGAGCCGATCGGAGAGGGTCCGCACGAAGCGCCAGAGCAGCTCGTAGGCCAGATCCTTGTTGAGGAAGAGGACCTGCTCGAAGGCCTCGCGGCGGATCACGCCGAGCTTCACCGAGGTGTTGCAGATGGCGTGGGCGGTGCGCGGATGATCGTTGATCAGGGCCATCTCACCGAAGTACGCGCCGGGCTCGAGGATGGCGAGCGCCTCCTCTCCCACGCCGGCGACGAACTTCGAGATCCGCACCTTGCCCTTGAGGATGACGTAGAGCTCGTCGCCGACGTCGCCCTCCTCGAAGAGGACGGTCCCCGGCTCGACCTCGCGGTCCTCGCTGATGGCGGCCAGCTGCTCGATCTGCTGGCTGGTCAGTCCCTCGAAGAGCTCCACCTTCTTCAGTATTTCGGCATCCACACCGATGCTCATACCCCCCCGCCGAACCCTGTGCTACCCCTTTCGGCTCCCACGCCCAAAAGGAGCCTCCCCCATGAGCGAGAAGATCCATCAGGTCGCCATCATCGGCTCGGGCCCGGCCGGCTACACCGCCGCCATCTACGCCGCCCGCGCCAACCTCGAGCCCATCCTCGTCGACGGCATGCAGCCCGGCGGCCAGCTCACCATCACCACCGAGGTCGAGAACTACCCCGGCTTCCCGGAGGGGATGCAGGGCCCCGAGCTGATGGACCTCTTCCGCAAGCAGGCCGAGCGCTTCGGCACCCAGTTCGTCATGGGTCAGGTCAGCAAGGTCGACTTCGAGAGCCGCCCCTTCACCCTCGAGGTCGACGGCGGCGAGGACATCAAGGCCAACTCGGTGATCATCGCCACCGGCGCCTCGGCCCGCTGGCTCGGCATCGAGTCGGAGAAGGCCCTGATGGGCCACGGCGTGTCGGCCTGCGCCACCTGCGACGGCTTCTTCTTCAAGGACGTGCCGGTGGTCGTGGTGGGCGGCGGCGACACCGCCCTGGAGGAGGCCTCCTTCCTCTCCCGCTTCGCCTCCAAGGTCTCGATCATCCACCGCCGCGACGAGCTGCGCGGCTCGAAGATCATGCAGAAGCGCGCCTTCGACAACCCGAAGATCGAGTTCGTCTGGGACTCGGTGGTCGAGGAGATCCTCGGCTCGAAGGAGGACGGGGTCACCGGCGTCACGGTGAAGAACGTCAAGACCGGCGAGACCTCGAAGATCGACTGCGAGGGCTACTTCGTGGCCATCGGCCACAAGCCCAACACCGAGATCTTCAAGGGGCAGATCGACCTGCACGAGAACGGCTACATCGTGCTGGCCGAGCCGGGCACCTCGAAGACCAGCCGCGAGGGGATCTTCGTGGCCGGCGACGCCGCCGACCAGCACTACCGGCAGGCGATCACCGCCGCCGGCACCGGCTGCATGGCCGCCCTCGACGCCGAGCGCTACCTCCTCACCCTCGAGGACTGATGGCCTCGGAGAAGAAGCTCAGCCACCTCGACGAGCAGGGCGCCGCCCGGATGGTCGACGTGGCCGACAAGGAGGACACCCGCCGCCGGGCGGTGGCCGAGGCGGTGGTGTCCCTCTCTCCCTCGACCCTCGAGGTCCTCCGGGAGGGCGCCCCCAAGGGCGACGTGATCGCCACCGCCCGCATCGCCGGCATCCAGGCGACCAAGCGCACCGCCGAGCTGATCCCGCTCTGCCACCCCCTCGCCCTGACGAGGGTGGGCGTGGACCTCACCGTCGAGGAGGCGCCCCCCGCCGTGCGGATCACCTGCACCGCCGAGTGCAAGGGCCCCACCGGCGTCGAGATGGAGGCCCTCACCGGCGCCTCCGTCGCCGCCCTCACGATCTACGACATGCTCAAGGCCGTCGATCGCGGCATGA
>JARGFU010000001.1:306991-530391 GCA_029210625.1 Deltaproteobacteria bacterium
CGGCTCGCCGGCGGCGTCGGTGCCCGCGCTGGAGGCGGGCAGGTAGTCGACCGCCAGGCCCAGGTCGAGGCCGTCCTTCAGGAGGCCGGTGCGGTAGAGCGCGTGGGCGCCACCCCCGATCGCGGGGGAGCCCACGCCGCTGGCGGCGGCCAGGACCCGCAGCCCGAGCTTCAGGTAGCGGCGGCGGGGGCCGGCGGGCGCGGCGGGCGGCTCGGGGCGCTTCAGGTGATCGGGCAGGGGGGGGAGGCTGGCGAGGGCGACCTCGCCCCCGCTCTCCGGCTCGGCGGGCTTCACCTCCACCGCCGCGACGACGGGGGGCGGCGCGACGACGGGGGGCGCCGCGGGCGGCGGCGGGACGGGATCGGTCCTGCTGTCCTCGAAGGCCACCAGCTCGATCGCCGGCTCCTTCGGCGCGGGCTGCTTCGCGGGCTCCTCTTCGACCAGCCCCACGGCCATCATCGCCTCCAGATCCTCGGAGGCGGCGATCACCGACACGGCGATCGAGCGGCCGCGGGTGACCAGCTCGAAGCGATAGGCGTGCATGCCCTCGGGCACCTTGATCTTCAGGATCTTCTTCTCGCTGGGCACGTACTCCATGTCGGTGAGGTACATGCCCCCGTCGGGCTCCTTCAGGGTGATCCGGCGGATCCGGAAGCCGTCCTGGAAGACCATGAACTCGGTCTCGACCTCCCCCGCCTTCTCGTCGCCCTGCAGGTCCTGGCGCACGGCGATGGAGAGCTCCTCGGGACCCTTCACCACGAAGCCCAGGGACTTGCCCGCGACGACCCGGAAGTAGTTGCGGGTGTCCCCGTCCACCATCAGGGTGGCCTCGTGCTTGGAGCGCACGTCGATCTCGACGGCGCTGGCGAGCGCGGGAGCCAGGAGCAGGGCGAAGACGAGCGGGAGGGAGCGGTTCATCCTTCGGCCTCGGGGTCGGTGGGTTCGTCCTTCGGGGGGATGAAGGTCATCGCGCGCTCCGCGAGCGCACAGATCGAGAGGGAGGGGTTCACGCCCGGGTTGGCCGAGATCGCCGACCCGTCGATGACGTACATCCCATCGTAGCCGAAGACCCGGTGCTCGGCATCGATGACCCCCTCGCTGGCGTCCTTGCCGATGACGCAGCCGCCGAGGATGTGCGCGGTGGTGGGGATCCCCAGGAGGGTCTCGGTGATCAGAGAGCCGGGGTAGCCGTTCATCCGCTTCGCGATGCGGTAGGCGAGCTCGGAGGCCTCGGGGATGGCCGCGGTGGGCCTCGGCCCGCCCCCGACCTCGGTGGTGACGCCGCGCCGGAAGAGGGTGAAGGGGTGCCTCCCGAGCTTCATCCGCAGGTGCCCGTCGAGGGTGCGCATGTAGAGGAGGATCATCGTGTAGCGCGCCCAGTCCGGGACGAGGTAGGCCCGCAGCGTCCGCCAGGGGTGGCGCAGGGCGTAGAGGAAGCCCCGCGCCAGCCGGGAGAGTGGATTTCCGCCCGGGCTGTGGGGCGACATCAGGGTGCGGAAGGCCCCGGAGCCGTGGGGGTAGCGCACCGGCTCGAGGTGGGAGTGCTCGTCGGTGTGCAGGATCGAGGTGATCGCCACGCCCTCGGAGAGGTTCACGTCCCGATCCTGGGTCGTGACGCCCATCAACACCTCGGAGTTCGTCCGCACGAAGTGCCCGAGACGATCCGAGAGCCGCGGCAGGCTGCTCTCCTTGAGCTTCAGGAGCAGGTTCACCGTACCGAGGACGCCGCCGGCGAGGATCACCTTCGGCGCCCGCACCCGCTGGGTCTTGCGGCCGAAGAGGCTGGCCCCGCGCTTCACCACGAGCTCGTAGCCCCCCTCCTCGAGGGGCAGGAGGTCGACCACCTCGCTGTCGGGCTGGATGGTCAGCCCCTTCTTCTCGGCCAGGTAGAGGTAGTTCTTGTCGAGGGTGTTCTTGGCGTTCTCCTTGCAGCCGATCATGCAGCCGCCGCAGAGGATGCAGCCGGTGCGGTCGGGACCCTCACCCCCGTGGTAGGGGTCGGGCACCGTCTGACCCGGCTCGCCGAAGTAGACGGCCACCGTGGTGGGGTGGTGGTGATCCTCGCGGCCGATCTCCTTCGCCACGTCGGCCAGCACCCGATCGGCGTGGGTCCAGGCCGGGTTCTCGGTCGCCCCGAGCATCTCCCGCGCCCGCTGGTAGTGGGGCATCAGCTCGGCCTTCCAGTCGGCCAGGTGCCCCCAGGAGTCGGCGGTGAAGTACTCGTCCTTCGGGATCGGCAGGGTGTTGGCGTAGACCAGGGAGCCCCCGCCCACCCCCACCCCGGAGAGGGCGGTGACGTTGGGCAGGAAGGTCATCTTGAAGAGCCCGCGGAAGCCCAGCTGCGGCAGCCAGAGCCAGCGCTTCAGGTTCCAGTTGGAGCTCGGGAAGTCCCGCGCCTCCAGGCGGCGCCCCTTCTCGAGCACCAGCACCTTGTAACCCTTCTCGACGAGGCGCAGGGCGCTGACGCTACCCCCGAAGCCCGACCCGATGATGACGTAATCCCAGCTCATGGCGACCCCGCTTGTCGATTCGAGAGTACCCCATCTGTGCTAAGACCGCCGCATGCTCGACGCCCACCTGCGGCACCTCGCCCTCCTCGCCCTCCCGGCGCTCCTCCTCGTCACCGCCTGCCCCCGGCGGGTGCCGATCCCCGACCCCACGCCGGCCACGGGCGAGTGGTACGAGACGCAGGCGGACGAGGGCTTCTCCTTCTCCATGCCCGATCCGCCCGAGGTGCAGCGCCAGAACGTCCCCACCGAGGCCGGGCCGCTGCCGATCGTGATGTACCTGCTGGCCGACGACGCCCGGGGCGCCGCCTACAACGTCACCAGCGCCCGCTACCCGGAGGGGTTCATGGACACCCGGGATCCCGCCGAGGTCCTGGCTGGCGCCCGGGACGGAGCCGCCTCCAACATCTCGGGCGAGATCCTCGAGCAGCGCGACCTGCAGCTCTTCGCCCCCGACGGCTCCATCGCCCCGGGCCTCGAGCTGGTGATGCGCACGCCCCAGGAGATGCTCTACCGGGGGCGGATCTTCGTGGTGGGCCCGCAGCTGATCCAGCTCTCCTACGTCACCACCGAGAAGGGCGGCTCGGAGGAGGCCTACCGGCACTTCGTCGAGTCCTTCATCCTGACCCCCTCGAGCCCCGCCGCGCCCTCGCCGGACGACGGGCCCACCGAGGAGTGAGCGCCACGCCTCCCGCGCCGAAGGACCGCGGCGTCCTGGGCTGGGCCCTCTACGACTGGGCCAACTCGGCCTACGCCACCGTGGTGGTGGCCGGCTTCTTCCCCGTCTTCCTGAAGACCTACTGGGCCGCCGAGCTCCCGGTCACCCGGTCGACCTTCTACCTGGGGCTGGCCACCTCGGCGGCCTCCCTGGCGGTCGCGATCCTGGCGCCGCTGGTGGGCGCGCTGGCCGACCGCGCGGGCTGGCACAAGCGCGCCCTCATCGTCTACGCGGCGACCGGCGTCGTCTGCACCCTGGGGCTGGCGCTGGCCGGACGCGGGCAGTGGGAGCTGGCCCTCCTCCTCTACGCCCTCGGCACCCTGGGCTGGTCCGGCGCCAACGCGCTCTACGACGCCCTGCTCACCTCCGTCGCGGACGAGCCGGACTTCGATCGGGTCTCGGCCCTGGGCTTCTCCCTGGGCTACCTCGGCGGCGGGATCCTCTTCGCCGGCTGCATCAGCCTGACCCTCTACCCCGGGCTCCTCGGCCTGCCCGGCAAGGCCGAGGCGGTGCGGGTGGGCTTCGCCGCCTGCGCGATCTGGTGGGCGATCTTCTCGATCCCCCTCCTGCGCTGGGTGCGGCAGCCGGCGCCCACGGCCGAGGCGGGGGAGGCCTCCCTGCGCGCCGCCCTCGCCCGCCTGCTGCAGACCCTGAAGACCCTGCGCAGCCTGAAGACCGCGGCCCTCTTCCTCGTCGCCTACTGGCTCTACATCGACGGGGTCGACACCATCATCCGGATGGCGGTCGACTACGGCCTGGCCATCGGCCTGCCGGACACCGCGCTGATCACCGCGCTCCTGCTCACCCAGTTCGTGGGCTTCCCGGCGGCCATCGCCTTCGGCGCCCTGGGCAAGCGGATCGGCGCCAAGGGCGGGGTGCTCCTGGCCCTGCTCGTCTACCTCGGGGTCTGCGCCTTCGCCCACGGCATGGAGACCGCCACCGAGTTCTACGTGCTCGCGGCCACCGTCGGCCTGGTGCAGGGTGGCGTCCAGGCCCTCTCCCGCTCCCTCTTCGCCCGGCTGATCCCCGCCGAGCAGAGCGCCGAGCTCTTCGGCTTCTACAACATGGTCGGCAAGTACGCGGCCGTCATCGGCCCCACCCTGATGGGCTGGGTGGCGGTGGCCACCGGCGACCCCCGGGCCGGGATCCTGGCGGTGGCGGGACTGATCGTCCTCGGCGGCGGTATGCTCGTCCTCATCCGCATCCCGAGGACCCCCACCGCCGAGGCCACACCATGATCTCTCTCGACCGGCGCCTCCTGAAGCGTGCCTTCTTCCGGCTGGTCAGCGTCTACCCGCCCTACCTCGGGGCGGGCGTCCGGCTGACCCACGTCGCCGAGGACCTCCTCACCATGGAGGTCGAGATGAAGCTCACGCCCCTCAACCGCAACTACGTCGGCACCCACTTCGGTGGCTCCCTCTACAGCATGTGCGATCCCTTCTTCATGCTGATCCTGATGGAGGCGCTCGGAGAGGGCTTCGTCGTCTGGGATCAGGAGGCGACCATCCGCTTCAAGAAGCCCGGGCGCGGCAAGGTGCGGGCCCGCTTCTCGGTGAGCCCGGCCGAGGTGGAGTCGATCCGGCACGACGCGATCAAGCACCGCAAGACCTCTCCGGTCTTCCGGACGAAGGTCACCGACGAGCAGGGTGAGGTCGTCGCCGAGATCGAGAAGACCCTCTACGTCCGGCAGCGCGAGGCGGCCTGAAACGGCTCCTGTTTCCGGGGGGTTGAGCGCCCTGGGGTGGATCCCCGCGGTGTAGGCCCGGGTAGTCCGGTGTCGCATGGCCCCGAGGCTGCGCGGGCGGCTATTCTTTGGGCTTTCCGACTGCGTTCATGCCGGACGCGGTCCGGGAGGCTGGGAGGATCGCATGCAACGCTGGATCGTTGTCTGCTTCGTGGGCCTGGGCCTGATGACGGCCTGCAACTCGAACGTCGCCGTCGACAACCCCTACGATCCCGACGCCCCTCCGGCGTTGCAGGTCACCAGCCTGATCACCGGGCGGGTCAGCGCGGAGGCGGCCTTCGACCCCGCGAGCCTGACGATCACCGTCGAGGGGCTCACCCCCCGGGGCAGCCCCGTGCGCGACGTGGCGGTGGAGCTCGACGACACCACGACGCCCGTCTCCTTCTCGACCTTCCTGCCCGCCGGCACCTACCTCGTCCGCGCGGAGGTCCCCGGCTTCCGCGCCGACGAGCGCACCGGCGTGCTCGTGGCGACGGGCGAGGATCAGGACATCGGCGAGCTCTATCTCCTGGCCGGCCGAGGCACCCTGGCCGGGCGCGTGGTGATCCCGGATCCAGCCGGTGATCGCCCCGCGCCCCTCGAGACCGAGGTCACCCTCCTGCGCCTCGGCTCCCCGGTGGCCACGCCCTCCGACACCTCCTGCACCGAGCTCGCCGCCGAGGAGTCCGTCCGCGCCCGCCTCCGCGCGGACGGCACCTTCGAGGAGCGCAACCTCGCCGTCGGCCCCTTCGTGGTCATCGCCTCCCTCGACGGCTACCTGCCCGCGGTCGTCGCCCAGAGCGTCGAGGTCCTCACCGACGGGGTCACCGACGTGGGCACGCTGCAGCTCACCGACGGGGAGGGCATCCTCACCCTCACCGCCCCGGCGAACCCCGACGCCGATCCGGCGGGCCTCGCCACCTCCGCCTCGACGATCACCGCCAACGTGGTCCTCCCGCCGGTCTACAACGGCATGCAGCTCTCGCTGATGCCCGACTTCGGCGACGTGGCCGACTGGTCCACGCCGGCCACCTCCACCCTCTTCGACCTGACCGGCGCCAGCGACGGGGAGCAGCAGCTCTTCCTGCGCTTCCGGGCGCCCACCTGCGATCTCTCTCCGACCTTCGTCGCCAGCATCATCCTCGACACCACGCCGCCGGTGGCCGCGGCGCCGGCGCCTGCGAGCGGCTCGAGCTGCTCCAACGACGCCCAGGTCACGATGGACCTCCCGGGCGAGGATCCCTGCGCGGCCGACCAGAGCTGCGCCGGCCTCTACCAGATGCGGGTCGTCTCCGACGGCACCCTCGATACCGAGACCTTCGTCGACTACCTCCCCCGCGACATCGTCGCCTTCCCCGGCGACGGCACCCACGACATCACCCTCGAGCTGCGCGACGCGGCGGGCAACACCTCGGCGCCCACCACCAGCACGGTGACCATCAACTCGGTGGGACCCCAGCCCGGCGGCGCCATCCTGCGGATCGACGACGGCAGCGGCACGGTGCGCTCGCTCTCGGTCCTGCTCACCTTCGACGTCACCGGCGCCACCGGGGTCGAGGTCGGCAACGCGGCGGGCCTCGACGGCAGCGCCTGGGTGGCGCTGCCCCCGAGCCAGCAGCTCTCCTGGCAGCTCGCCGCCGGCGCCGACGGCCTGCGCACGGTCGTCGCCCGCTTCCGGGACGACTGCGGCAACGTGACCCAGGAGTACCCGGTCGACGTGCTCCTCGATCGCTCGGGGATGATCGCCGGCGCGGCCCGCCTCGAGGCCGGCGCGGATCACAGCGGCACCGTGGTCTCCTTCTGGCTCTGGGACGCCAGCGCGGCGGGCGGCGCGGGCGACTACGTGGACACGGCCCTGACGGCCACCACCTCCGTGAACGGCGCCTTCAGCCTCTCCGGGCTGGCGGCCGGCGACTACCGCCTGGTCTTCTCTCACCCGGGCTTCAGCCAGCGGGTGATGGACGGCCTCATCCTCACCGAGGGCGCGGTGCGCACCCTGGGCGAGGTGGTCCTCCAGCTGGCCCGCGGTGAGCTCGAGGGCTCCGCCACCCTCCTGGGCGAGGGCAGCCACGAGGGGATCCGCGTCCAGGCGGCGCCGGGCATCACCACCGTCACCGACTCGGCGGGCAGCTACCTCTTCACCGATCTCCCCGTCGGCGACTACTACGTCTCGGCCACCGCCGACGACGCCTTCCAGGGCGCCGCCTCCCCCACCCCGGCCACCGTGCTCGAGGGTCAGCGCGTCACCGCCGACCCCCTCGTGCTCCAGCCGATCCCCGGCAGCATCGCCGGCACCGCCCTGCGCTCCGGCCAGACCACCCACGGCGGCATCGACGTCCTCCTCGAGGGCGCCACGGTGGGCGACACGCCGGTGCAGGACAACACGGTCACCCTCGCCGACGGGACCTACTCCTTCCCCTCGCTCACCGCCGGCACCTACCGCCTCGTCTTCCAGACCGCCCAGTACCAGGCCGCGACCGCCGAGGGCGTGGTCGTGCCGCCCAACACGCCGGTGACCGTCACCCCGGTCACCCTCGCCAAGGCCACCGGGGCCCTGCGGGTGGCGGTGGACATCTCCGACCGCAGCAACGAGTCGGGGGTGGCGATCATCCTCGAGCAGAGCGGCACCTCCGTGCTGACCCAGCTCTCCCCGCCCGACGGCATCGTCTACTTCGCCTCGGTCCCGGCCGACAGCTACACCCTCGTCGCCCGCCTCGACGGCTACGGGGAGGAGCTGATCACCCCGGTGGTGGTCTCGGCCAACAGCACGACCGACCTCACCACCACGCCCATCGTCCTCACCCCGCAGATCGGCGACGCCTTCCTGCAGACCCCCGCCGGGGCGGTCCTCGGCGCCGCGACCAACCTCACCTCCATCGAGGTGGGCGGCTCCTTCCCCGGCGTGAACCAGGTGCGGATCTGCGAGAGCCCGAACATCCTCCTGGGCGGCGACCCCGACACCTTCTCCACCGGGAACTGCGCCTGGCGGGCCATCACCCAGCTCCCCGGGGACGCCTTCCAGCCCCTGCCCTTCACCTTCTCCCAGTCGCAGTGCCCCGACCCCGGCGATCCGGTGGCCATCTGCGACGGCCAGAAGGTCGTCTGGGTGAAGATGCAGGACACCACCTCCGGGCTCGTCTCCGAGTGGTTCCCCCTCGACATCGTCCTCGACCGGGTCGCCCCGCAGGGCAACATCGTCATCTCCCCCACGGCCAGCACCACCTCCGGGGATCTGGTCGTCGGCGACGGTGAGGCCTACACCGCCTCCCTCAACGTCTCGGCGCTGGTCGCGGCCCAGGAGGATCTCTCCGGCGTCGCCGCCGGCGGCGCGGTCGCCGGGGTGGTCAGCGGACGCATCTTCCGCAGCACCACCGACACCAACCCGGTGCTGGTGAGCCTCAAGGAGGGCCTCACCTCCGTGCCGGTGATCACCCTCACCCCGGGGGCCGACGGCGACCGGCAGCTCTACCTCGAGGTCTCCGACGCCGCGGGCAACCGCTCGGTCACCGATCTCACCACCGTGACCTGCCCGCCGGCGCGCACCCCCAGCCTGCCCACCGACTGCGACGCCATCTTCGTCGATCGCACGCCGCCCCCCTCCCTGGCCTTCAGCATCGAGCCCACCTCCCCGGGCACCGACATGTCCCTGGGGGCGGCCTGGACCGCCACCACCACCGTCACCCTGGGGATCGACTCCACCATCACCGGCCTCGCGGAGGACGAGGCGGTCTCGGCGATCATCGCCAACGACTCGGGCTTCGTGGCCAGCCTGGCCATGCCCCTGGCGAACCCGGTCTCGCTGGTGGGCTGGAACCTCACCGTGGGAGACGGCACCAAGAACGTCTACATCCGCGTCCGGGACGCGGCCGGCAACCTCTCGGGCGTCTTCTCGGACAGCATCGGCCTGGACACCCTGGCCCCACAGATCCCGGTGCTCGACGAGGTCCCGCCGGTCACCGCCGACGCCTCACCGGCCCTCTCCTTCACCGGCGGCACCGGCGCCACCCGGCACTTCCTCCAGCTCTCGGACAGCGCGTCCTTCGACGGCTCCGGCCCCGGCGCGGTCTTCGTGGAGGTGGAGCTGACGGACTTCGACTACACCGCGATCGACGACGCCGCGGGCGCCGCCGCCTACCCGCTGGCCGACGGCCTCTACTGGTGGCGGGTGCAGGCCGCCGACGACGCGGACCTGCGCAGCCCCTTCACCCCGGCGCAGCGCTTCGAGGTCGACACGGTGGCCCCCGGGCCCACGACCCTGGACCTCGTCGACAGCCCGACCCGGGACACGACCCCGACCCTCACCTGGGCAGCGACCACCGACGCCCGGCTCTACCACCTCCAGATCTCCACGACCTCCGACTTCAGCGCGGGGATCCAGGTCGACCAGACCACCGCCCAGCTGAGCCTCACCTCCAGCACCCTGGGTGAGGGCACCTGGTACGCCCGGGTGCAGACCATCGACGCCGCGGGCAACGCGGACGCCGCCGGCTTCTCCAACACCGTCACCTTCGTGGTGGACACCACTGCCCCGGCCGACGCCATCCTCTCCGCCCCGGCGAACGCCTCGACCTGGAGCACCCAGCCGGTGGCCTTCACCTGGGCCTCGGTGGCGGACGCCGTCGCCTACCGCCTCGAGATCGCGCTCAACGCGGGCTTCACCGGCGCCATCGTGGAGGCCGGGCTGACCACCACCGCCCGCTCGCTGGTCCTCGACGAGGGCGCCTACTGGGCGCGGGTGATCACCACCGACGCGGCCGGCAACCGCTCCCTGGGGACGACCTTCATCACCTTCACCGTGGACACGGTCGCGCCGGACGTCCCGACCCTCAACCGCCTGCCCAGCCTGATCTCCGAGCGCCAGCCGGTGCTCTCCTGGAGCGACGAGGCCGCCTCCGGCGCCGTGACCTACCTCGTGCAGGTGGACGGCGTGGACCGGCCGGTCTCCGGCACCACCACCTACACCGTGCCCCTGGCCGAAGCCCTGGCGGACGGCGTCCACACCTGGACGGTCGCCGCCCGGGACGCCGCCGGGAACACCAGCGCCCACGCCACCCTGCAGTCCTTCACCGTGGACGCCACCGCGCCGGCCACGCCGGTGCTGGTGCCGGTGAACCCCGACCCCACCTCCCTCACCCAGCCCACCCTCGCCTTCGCGGCGGTGGGGGACGCGGTCGAGTACGAGGTCGAGTGGCACGACAACAACCTCTTCACCGGGGGCACCGGGAGCAGCGCCCTGATCACCGGCACCTCCACCAAGCCGAGCGTCGCGCTGGGCAACGGCACCTGGCACTGGCACGTCCGGGCCCGGGACGCCTCGGGCAACTGGAGCGCCTTCTCCTCCGTGGACGACTTCGTGGTGGACACCACGGCCCCGGCCGACCCGACCCTGCTGACCCCCGCCGCGGGGAGCTCGGTGACCTCGACCTCGGTCGACTTCACCTGGGCCGCGGTGGCCGACGCCGTCCGCTACCAGCTCGAGATCGCCTCCGACGCGGCCTTCACCTCGCCCCAGATCGAGTCCGGCCTGACCACCACCGCCCGCGCCGTCGTCCTCACCGATGGGAGCTGGTGGGCCCGCGTGCGCGCGATCGACGCCGCCGGCAACGTCTCCGCCGGCGCCGCCGACAACGCCTTCACCGTCGACACCACCGCGCCGGACGTGCCGACCCTCACCCGCCTGGCCGACCTGATCTCCGAGACCCAGCCCGTGCTCGGCTGGAGCGACGAGGCCGCCAGCGGCGCCGCGGCCTACCTCCTGCAGATCGACGGCGCCACCCGGGTGGTCTCCGGCGCGACCAGCTACACGGTCCCGCTGGCCGAGGCCCTCGCCGACGGCACCCACACCTGGACCGTCGCCGCCCGCGACGCCGCCGGCAACGTGAGCGCCTTCGCCACGGCGCAGGCCTTCACCGTGGACGCGACCGCGCCGGGCGTGCCGGGCCTGGTGGCCGTCAGCCCCGATCCCTCCTCGAACACCCTGCCCACCCTCGCCGTGAAGCCGGTGAGCGACGCCGTCGAGTACGAGCTCGAGTGGCACGACAACAGCCTCTTCACCGGCGGCGTCGGCGGGAGCGACACCGTCGCGACGACCTCCACCCAGCCCTCGTCGGCCCTCGGCGGCGGCACCTGGTACTGGCGCGCCCGGGCCCGGGACGCCGTCGGCAACTGGAGCGGCTGGTCCACCACCGGCAGCTTCGTGGTCGACGTCACGGCGCCCTCGGATCCGACCCTCCTCACGCCCGTCGCGGCGAGCAGCCTGGCCACCTCCTCGGTGGCCTTCAGCTGGTCCTCGGTGGCGGACGCGGTGGCCTACCGCCTGGAGATCGCCACCAACGCCGGCTTCACCGCCGCCCAGGTGGAGGCCAACCAGACGACGACGGCCCGCTCGGTGGTCCTCACCGACGGAAACTGGTGGGCCCGGGTGCGGGCCATCGACGCCGCCGGCAACGTCTCCGCCGGGGCCTCGAGCACGGCCTTCACGGTGGACACCACGGCCCCCGCCGTGCCGACCCTCACCCGCCTGGCCAGCCTCATCAACGAGACCCAGCCGGTGCTCTCCTGGAGCAACGAGGCCGCCTCCGGCGCCACCGCCTACCTCCTGCAGATCGACGGCGTCGACCGGGTCGTCACCGGCGCCACCTCCTACACCCTGCTCCTGGCCGAGGCCCTCGCCGACGGCAGCCACGCCTGGACCGTGGCCTCCCGCGACGCCGCGGGCAACGTGAGCGCCTACGCCACCGCCCAGGCCTTCACCGTCGACGCCACGGCGCCGGCGGTGCCGGTGCTGGTGGCCGTCGCCCCGGATCCCTCCCGCGTCACCCAGCCCACCCTCGCCCTCCAGCCGGTGAACGACGCGGTCCAGTACGAGGTCCAGTGGCACGACAACAACCTCTTCACCGGCGGTGTGGGCGGGACGAACACGATCACCATCCCCACCACCCAGCCGGCCCCGGCCCTGGGCAACGGCACCTGGTACTGGCGCGCGCGGGCGCGGGACCAGGCGGGCAACTGGAGCGCCTTCTCCTCCTCCAGCAGCTTCGTGGTCGACATCACCGCCCCGGCCGACCCCTCCCTGCTGACCCCCGCCGACGGCAGCGCGGTGACCTCCAACTCGGTCGCCTTCAGCTGGTCCTCGGTGGCCGACGCCGCCACCTATCAGCTCGAGATCTCCACCGACGCGGCCTTCACCGCGCCGACGCGCGAGAGCGGCCTGACGGCCACCTCCCGCTCGGTCGTCCTGGGGGACGGCCCCTGGTGGGCCCGGGTGCGCGCGGTCGACGCTGCGGGCAACCTCTCCGCCGGCGCGGCGGACAACGCCTTCACCGTCGACACGACCCCGCCCGACGTGCCCACGCCGGTGGCCCTGACCTCGCCGACCACCGACGCGACGCCGACCTTCAGCTGGAGTGACGAGAGCGCCAGCGGCGCGGTCGGCTATCGCCTCGACCTCGACGGCACGGTGACCTCCGTGGCCTCGACCTCCCACACCCCGGCCTCGAACCTGGCCGACGGTCCCCACAGCTTCGCCGTGGCCGCGGTGGACGCCGCGGGCAACCGGAGCGCCTACTCCTCGGCCCAGGTCTTCGAGGTCGACGCCACCCTCCCGGCGGTGCCGGTCCTGACCCCGGTGAGCCCCGACCCCCGGAACACCACCACCGTCGCCCTCGCCTGGTCGGCGGTCGCCGACGCCCTGAGCTACACCGTCGAGTGGGACACCGACGTGGGCTTCACCAACGGCGCCGGCGGGCAGGCCACGGTCTCCTCGCCCGGCCACAGCGTCGGCCCCCTGGCCGAGGGCACCTGGTACTGGCACGTCCGCGCCACCGACGACGCCACCAACCAGAGCGCCTTCTCCAGCCCCGACGCCTTCGTCATCGATCTGAGCGCGCCCATCAACCCGGCGCCCTCCACCCCCGCCGACGCCAGCTACTCCACCAGCTCGACCGTGGCCTTCACCTGGAGCAGCGTCGCCGACGCGGCCGCCTACCTCCTGGATCGCTCGACCTCCCCGACCTTCGCCACCTACGACCGCAGCGAGGGCACGAGCACCAGCCAGCTGGTCACCCTGCCCGACGGCATCTGGTACTGGCGGGTCCTGGCGCGGGACGCGGCGGGCAACGTCTCGCCGACCGCCACGGCCACCGTGCGCAGCGTCGAGGTGGACACCGTGGCCCCGGCCGCCCCGGTGCTGACCTCCGTGACCACCCCCACCAACGACACCACGCCGACCCTCGCCTGGTCCGCCGTGACCGGGGCCGCGAGCTACGTGGTCACCCTCGACGGCTCGACGACCACCGTCACCTCCCCCACCCTCACCCACACTCCGTCGGCCCTCGGGGACGGCAACCACACCTGGACCGTCGCCGCCCGCGACGCCGCGGGCAACCTGGGACCGGCGGCCCCCACCGAGGTCTTCGTGGTGGACGCCACCGCGCCGGCGGCGCCCACCCTCATCGCCTACTTCCCGGATCCCACCACCGACAACACCCCCACGGTGCAGTGGAACACCGTCCCCGACGCGGACACCTACCGGGTGAGCTGGAGCGACGACGGCTTCCTCACCTCCTCCTTCGCGACCACCTCCGACGTGAGCCTCGAGATCGGGCCGCTGACCGGCAGCCCGGCGACCACCTGGTCGTGGCGGGTGGAGAGCCTGGACGCCCTCGGCAACGCCTCGGCGCCCTCGTCGCCGGACAGCTTCCTGGTCGACACCGTCACCCCCACCGCGCCCTCGCTGATCGCGCCGGCCGACGGCGCCACCGCGACCGGCGTCACCGTCTCCTTCTCCTGGTCCTCGGTGGGCGACGCCGCGAGCTACCGCCTGCAGGTGGGCTCGGACGCCACCCTGGCGACCATCGTCCACGATCTCGCGGGCCTCTCCTCCACGTCGACCGATCTGACCCTCACCGACGCCGTCTGGTACTGGCGGGTGCTGGCCACCGACGCCGCGGGCAACCAGACCGCGCCGGCCTCGGCGACGATCTGGAGCGTCACCGTCGACGCCAACGCCCCGTCGACCCCGACCCTCGCGGCGATCGCCACGCCCACCAACGATGGCACGCCCACCTTCACCTGGAGCGACGAGTCGGGCAGCGGCGCCACCCAGTACCTCCTGCGCATCGACGCGGTGGACACCACCCTGGCCGCCCTCACCTACACCCCGGCCTCGAACCTGGCCGAGGGCTCGCACACCATCTCGGTCGCCGCCCGGGACGGCGCCGGCAACACCAGCGCCTACAGCGCCTCCCAGACCATCATCGTCGACCTCAGCGCCCCGAGCGCGCCCGCCAACCCGCTCCCGGCCGGCGGCGCGGCCGACACCGACGGCTCGGTCGACTTCTCCTGGGATGCCTCCACCGACGCGCTGACCGCGGTGAGCTACCGGCTGCAGGTGGCGCAGGCCAGCGACTTCCTCACCCTCCTGGTGAACGACACGCCGGCGACCGAGAGCGCCACCGTGCTACTGGCCGACGGCACCTACCGGTGGCGGGTGCGGGCCGAGGACGCGGCGGGCAACGTCTCCGCCTGGGTCTCGGCGGCCAGCGGCCAGAGCCTGACGATCGACACGACCGCTCCGACCGCCCCCGACCTGATCCCCGTGGGCGCCACCGTCAGCGCCTCGCCTACCCTGCGCTGGTACTCCCAGGCCGCCTCGGGCGCGACCCTCTACTCCGTCGAGGTCGACGACGACTCCCTCTTCGGCAGCCCGGACGCGACGGGCAGCACCAGCGGCACCAGCTTCGCCACCACCCTGGGCGACGGCACCTGGTACTGGCGAGTGCGGGCCCAGGACGCCCACGGGAACTCGAGCGCCTGGTCCTCCACCGACACCTTCGCGCTCGACAGCACCCCGCCGGGCCCGCCCACCAACACCAGCCCGGCCGACGGCAGCTCGGGCAACGCCTCGGCGGTCACCTTCTCCTGGACCGCGCCGGCCGGCGGCGCCTCGAGCTATCGGCTGGAGATCGCCTACGACTCCAACTTCACCGCCCTGGCCTGGCAGGCCACGACGCTGGACCCCACCGTCTCGGTGACGATCTCCTTCCCCGACGGCACCTACCACTGGCGGGTCCTCGCCCTCGACGCCGTGGGCAACGAGAGCACCCCGGCGCCGGGCGCCACCGGCGCGAGCTTCACCGTGGACACCACGGCGCCCGACCGGCCGACCGTCACCACCACCCCGGGCTGGGTCGGCCTCGCCGACAGCAGCTACACCCTGGGCTGGAGCGACGAGTCGGACAGCGGGGCGGCGACCTACCAGTATCAGGTCTCCAGCAGCTCGAGCTTCGCCACCCTGGAGACGAGCGGCACCGTCACCTCGCCCTCGACCAGCGTGACGATCAGCACGATCCCGGCGGACGGCACCTGGTACTGGCGCGTGCGCGCCCTCGACACCCTGGGGAACCCGAGCGTCGCGACCGCCGGCTGGACCAGCGCCACGAGCTTCGGCGTGGACCGGGTGAACCCGACGGCGCCGGGCTTCGTGGCCCCGCCCGACGAGCCGAACCCGGGCTACATCATCGCCGCCAGCACGGTGACCCCCGAGTGGACCGCCTCCACCGACACCAACCTCTCCCACTACCAGCTGCAGATCAGCCAGGCCTCGGACTTCTCCAACCAGGTCGTGGTCGACACGACGGTGACCAACACCCTCTCGAACCAGACCCTGGGCGACGGCGTCTACTACTGGCGCGTCCGCGCGGTGGACCTGGCCGGGAACGTCTCCGACGACTGGAGCACCGCCGCGAACTCCCGCAGCTTCACCGTCGACACCACCCAGCCCTCGGCGACCTCGCTCTCGCCCCTCACCAGCCCGACCTCCGACGCCCGCCCCGACCTGGCCTGGTCGGCGGTCAGCGACGCCGAGATCTACCGGATCGAGTGGTCCCAGGATCCCACCTTCGGGACGGTGCCCATCACCCTCATCCGCAGCGAGGATCCGGCGCCCCGGGCCTACCTCCAGGACAGCGACTACGCCGTGCCCGGCGCTCTCACCGACGGCACCTGGTACGCCCGGGTGATCGTGCAGGACGCGGCGGGCCTCCAGAGCGCCCCCTCCGCCTCGCTCCAGGTCGTGATCGACACCAGCGCCCCGAGCGCTCCGTCCAGCTGCGCCCTGACCACCCTCACCTCCTACGCCAACGCCCTGGCCGATCCGACCCCGGAGTTCACCTGGGAGGTGGTCGCCGGCGCGGCCTCCTACACTCTCGAGATCGAGCGCTGGGTCACCGGCGCCTGGCAGGCCGACTCCACCATCACCGGCATCGACGGCGCCGCCACCTTCGGCGTGGTCTTCTCCCTGCCCTCGGCCAGCAGCCTCACCGACGGTGACCTCTACCGCTTCAGCGTCGAGGCGGTGGACTCGGCGGGTAACGTCTCGGCGCCGGTCTACTGCGTGACCGACGGCCTGGGCGACACCAGCCTGCGCTCGGATCAGTCCGGGCCCATCTCGGGGGTCTCGGGCCTGGTCTTCGCCGGCGCCAACCCCACCAGCGGCGTCACCGCCACCGTGCAGTGGACCGCCGAGGAGGACGTCACCAACTCCGGCGAGTACGGCTACGACGTCTCTCTGCTGGCTCAGGACCAGGTCACCGTCATCGCCTCGGCCACGATCCCCTGGGCGAACGGCTTCACCCCCGGGCCGCGCAGCCAGAACTTCGCCGTCCCCCTCGACGGCACCTACTACGCCAAGGTCGTGGCCTGGGACGCCGCCCTCAACCGCTCGGCGACCTCCACCACCGTCACCCCCCTGGTGATCGACAACAGCCCCCCCACCGGCACGGTCACGATCACCAACGGTGAGCCCACCAACGCCACCGCCCTCTCCCTGGCCCTCACCTACTCCGGTGACGTCACCCAGATGCGGATCGAGGAGACCGTCGCCCTCGACTGCTCGGTGGGAACCTACGAGAGCGTCGCCGCCACCAAGAACTTCGCCATCGCCGGCGTGGGTATGGTGAGCGTCGGCGTCTGCTTCAAGGACGCCGCCGGCAACACCTACGCCGCCTTCGACACCATCGAGGTCGACCGGACGAGCCCCGACGGAGTCTTCGTCATCTACGCCGAGGGCAACCCCACCTACACGATCCGCCGGACCATCCAGCTCGAGATCACGGTCACCTCGACGGACGTCGAGAAGATGGCCGTCAGCCAGACCGGCGCCCTCCTGTGCAACTCGGCCGTCTACGAGCCCTTCAGCCCCTCGAAGTCCCTGACCCTCACCGGCGGCGACGGTGAGAAGACGATCTCGCTCTGCCTGAAGGACTACGCCGGGAACTACACGGCCGCGCCGATCACCGAGACCATCACCCTGGACCTGACTCCCCCGGCCGGAAGCCTGGTCATCCAGGAGACCGGCCGCCAGGACTACGCCTGGAGCCAGAGCGTCGACCTGCTCATCTCCGCCTCGGCCGACGTCGCCGCCTACTACGTCGTCAACGAGCAGACCCCCGACTGCGGCGCCCTGGCCGCCGGCTGGACCGCCGGCAACCCGAACGGCACCCTCCCCTGGACCCTGGGCGGCGAGGACCAGCAGGTGAACTCCGTTGCGATCTGCTTCCAGGACAACGCCGGCAACGCGGCGCTGGCCACCGACTTCATCGTCGTCGATCTCCAGCCGCCCCAGGGGTGGATCTGGCTCGACGACGGCGCGCAGTACACCACCGACGACGTCGTCGCCATCACCTCCGACGTGCCCTCGGGCGCCACTCAGATGGCCTTCACCGAGGTCGATCCCAACTGCGACATCGACCCCCTCGGCTGGACTGCCTTCGTCCGCGAGTCCTCCTACGTCCTCGCCAGCCCGGAGGGGAGCTTCCGGATCTACGCCTGCTTCCGGGACGAGTCGGGGCAGACCTCCGAGACCTACGCCGACATCATCTACGACCGGACGCCGCCCTCCCTGACCACCTTCTCGCTGCAGGGGCGGACGGGCATCGACTGCTGGGACACCTCCGGCACCGACTGCAACGCGAACAGCTGCACCTGCGACTCGACCCGGACGAAGTTCTCTGACGTGGTCTTCACCCTCGTCTCCTTCGACGCCTTCTTCTACGGGATCGAGCCGGGCGACGTGGACTGCGCCAGCGTGGGCCAGATCCCCTACAACGCGGCGAACTTCCCCCAGAGCTACTTCCTCCCCGGCGCCGACGGTGAGCAGACCCTCACCCTCTGCATCTGGGACGAGGCGGGGAACAGCACCAAGGCGACCCAGGCCATCACCCTGGACACCATCCCCCCCGATCCGGCGAGCGGCATCACCCTCACCCCGGGCAACCACCTGATGCAGGTCGACTGGACCGACTCGGTCACCGCCTCCGACGTGGATCACTACGAGATCCGCTGGAACCAGCAGACCACCGGGATGCAGGGCATCTCCACCATCGCCAAGGAGGTGGAGACGGTGACGATCCAGCCCGCGGGCCCCTCCCTGGCGAACTGCGAGGAGATGTGGATCGACGTGCTGGCGGTGGACGCCGTCGGCAACGTCGGCTGGCCCTGGCTGGAGTTCGGCCGGCCGCTCTACGCGCCGGTCGATCTCGAGGAGAACCGGGTGCGGGCCTCCTTCCGCCGCCTGCAGGCCGACTGGGATCTGGTCGCCTCGGCCGACCTCTACCGCTTCTACTACGCCAACGGCGCCCCCCCGAACCTGGCCAGCACCGACTACGCCCAGCTCCCCTCGGCCAACGTGGTGATCGAGGACGGCGAGCCCCTCCCGGGCAACCCCTCCGTGACCGGCAACCTCCAGGAGTCGGTGACCTACGTCATGGGCCTGTCGGCCCGGGACAGCGTCACCTTCAGCGAGCACGCGATCGAGTGCTGGTCCGACTTCGGCGCGCTGGCCTCCGACACCACCTTCGGCCTCCAGCTCGAGCGCAAGCTCGTCGGCACCGTCAACGGCGGGAACTTTGGCGAGGTGCTCACCGCCGGAGACCTGAACCGGGACGGCTTCGCCGAGATCGTGGTGGGCTCACCGAACGCCTCCCGCGGGGCAGGCTCCCACGGCCTGGTCAACGTCTTCGACGGCCGCACCGGCCGCAAGCTGGTCCACGACGCCGGCCCGGCGCAGGGCTCCCTGCTCATCCCCAACTGGGGCCGCGGGCTGGCGATCACCGAGGACAACGACCTCGACGGCTTCCCCGAGCTCCTCGTCGGCGGTCAGGGCGGCGAGGTCTACGCCTTCTCCGGGCGGGACCGCAGCCTGGCCTGGACCGACAGCGACGCCGGCGGCAACGCGGGCTACGCCATCGCCGCCGCCGGCCTGGCCAACGCCTCCTTCCAGACCCCGGTCGACGGCTTCCCCGAGCACGCCGTGGGTGATCCCATGGGCGGAGCCAGCAACAACGGCGTGATCCGCTTCTACTCCGGCGTCTCCTCGGCGCCCTTCGCCACCCGCACCTTCGGCGCCGCGCCCGAGGACCGCCTGGGTCAGCACCTCTCCCCGGCCGTCCCCCTCGCCGGCCCGAGCGGCCACAGCGTGATGACGGCGGTCGGCACCGGCGACGGCTTCACCAGCTACGGCCGGGTGGTGGTGATCGACAGCACCAACGGCACCCTGCTGGGGACCATCCTCGGCTCGGACTACCCCACCGCGATCACCGGCGCCGCGCCCCTGACCCGGGTCCAGTCGGTCGGCACCGGCTACAACTGGATCGCCGTCCCCCGCGCCAACGCGAACGAGGTGGAGGTCTGGCAGGTCGACGAGTCGGGCATCAGCCTCTACCAGACCATCGGCGCCCCGGTCGGCGTCCCGGCGGGCGCGATCTTCGGCCAGTCGGTCGCCTGGTTCGATCTGGACGCCGACGGCTACCAGGATCTCCTGGTGGGCGCCGCCGGGACCGCGGCGAGCGGCGAGGGCTCCTTCTGGGGCTTCGACGTCGAGGCCGGCGGCCGGGTCCTGCTGCGCCAGGATGCCCCGCAGGGGACCGCGGGCTTCGGCTGGAGCATGGCGGTGGCCGACGTCTTCAACGACGGGATCCCGGACATCGTCGTCGGCGCCCCCTACACCATGAACGCCGGCGGCTTGATGCTGGGCTGGGTGGGGGTCTACCAGCTCACCGATCTCTCGATCTCCCCGAACGACGTGCGCTCCACCACCCGGCGCGAGATCCAGCTGAACGTGAGCGGCGGCACCCCGCCCTACACCTTCCTCCTGGACACCAACGGCACCGGCGTGGGCGGCCAGCCCCAGCCGACGGTCACCTCCGACGGCGTCTACCGGGCCGGCACCGGCCTGGGGGTGGACACCGTCAAGGTCACCGACGCCCGGGGCCGGGTGCGCCTGCTCTCGATCCCGCTGATCTCGGAGCTGGACGGTGGCGCGTTCCGCAACTCCGACGGGCCCAACGACGGCGGCCAGCTCGGCGCCTCCCTGGCCATCCTCGGCGATCGGAACTTCGACGGTGTGCCGGAGTTCCTGGTCGGCGCGCCGCAGGGGCAGGGCCTCGGCGGCGCCGTGGGGGTGATCTACCTCTACGATGGCGCCACCGGCGGCGTGATCGCCTCGATCCCCTCGCCCAACAACACCATCGGGGACCGCTTCGGGGCCGCGGTGGCCGGCGTCTCGGACGTGGACGGCGACGGCTACGCCGAGTTCCTGGTCGGCGCCCCCGGCGTCCTGGCGGAGACCGGCCGGGTCTACCTCTTCGCCGGCACGAGCCTGGCGAACCTCGATCAGCTCGACGGCAACTTCCCCGGGGACCGCTTCGGCGAGAACATCGTCTTCCTCGGCCAGTGGAACGGCGAGTTCGGCCACGACTTCGCGGTGGCGGCGCCCGGCGCCAACTACGTGCGCATCCACCAGCTCGTCAGCGGGGCGGCGCCCTCCCTGGGCGACTCCGACTGCCGCGCCGCCTCCCCCTGCGTGCTCTCCCTGCCCACCACCGGCGCCGACCTGAGCAACCCCGAGGACTTCGGCATCGCCATGGCCCACGGAGACATCACCGGCGACCTGGTGCCCGAGCTCATCGTCGGCGCCCCGGGCCAGGACGGCTCCTTCCTCAACGGCCTCACCGACGCCGGGCGGGTGATGGTCTTCGGCGGGGCCTGGAACGGCTTCTCCGCCGGCTACGTCATCCTCGACCGGCCGGGCGACCGGGACTTCATGACCCTCGGCAGCTCGCTGGCCGTGATCGGCGACTTCGACGACGACGGCTACCGCGACATCCTGGTGGGCGCCGGCAAGGACAGCTCCGGCGGCATCTACGGGGGCGGCAGCGTCTCGGTGCTCTCCAGCCAGAGCGGCAACATCCTCTACCGCCAGATGGGCACCTCCCTCCTGGGACAGCTGGGCATCCAGGTGGCCAGCTCCGATCTGGACCGGGACGGCTTCGTCGACTGGGTGATCGGCGCCAAGGAGGAGACCGCGGCGATCCAGGTCTTCGACGGTGAGACCATCCGGATCCGGACGGTGCTGGCGGGCTACTCCAGCGCCGGCACCGGCGAGCGGCTGCTCGCGGGCTTCGACTTCGACCGCAACGGCCTCGACGACGTGCTCTTCGGCTCGCCGAGCTGGGACGACGGCTTCCCCCTGTCTCCCGACGGAAGGATCACCGTGCGCGGGACCGTCGGACCGTAGACCGATCCTTCGGGTCGGCCGCCCCCGCGGCCGGCCCTTACTCCCGGGCCATCTCCGCGGGCAGCACCAGCAGGCGCTGCTTGATGGTGAGCATCTGCACGGCCAGCGAGCACTTCTCCATGAACATCTGGAAGGCCCGCAGGTCCTCGTTGCTGAAGGTGCCGCCCATGGGGCCGCTGCAGAGCACGATGGCGCCGGCCCGCTGGTTGGAGACCAGGGGCACCATGAAGGTGTCGTCACCGTTGGGCAGGTTCAGCCACTTCAGGAGCGCCTCGGCGTCGGAGCCGGGCGCCACCGGCCCCAGGTGAAAGCCCGCCCGCCCGAAGCAGTTGCCGAAGGAGTCGGGGGAGACCCCATCGGTGAGGGTGTAGCAGCGCATCTGGAACTCGCGGGAGCCCTTGGCCACGTGCATGTGGTAGCCGTCGGCGCGCAGCATGAAGATGGCGATGTTCTCGAAGTAGGTCTGACCGAAGCGGAAGACCAGGCCCAGGATCTCGTCGCGGGCCTGGATCCCCAGCAGCTTTCGCACGACCTGCGGCAGGGTGATCGGCCCCAGCTCCTCACCCGCGGGCGTCGGCGCGGCGGCCGGGGAGGCTGCCGGCGCGGTCGCGGCCGCGAAGGGCAGCGGGGCAGGCACCGGCGCGGGGGGCTCGGTGTTGCGCACCGGGGCCGGGGCCGGGGCAGCGGCGACCGGCATCGGAGCGGCGACCGGCGCCTGGGCGGCGACCGACGCCTGGGCGGCGACCGGCGCCGGAGCGGCGACCGGCATCGGGGCGGGCGCCGGAGCCGGAGCGGCCACCGGCATCGAGGCGGGCGCCGGGGCCGGCGCCGCCTGCGCGGGGGCCGAGAAGTCGATCTGCGGCGTGGACGGCTGCTGCGCCAGCTCGATCTCGTTGCCGGAGAAGGCGGCGGCGTAGCCCGCCGAGTTGGTCAAGGTGAGGGCCGGATCCTCGGAGATGCGGATGTAGCGCTCGGGCCGGCTGACCTCGTAGTAGCGCTCGAGGAGCGACCAGATGAGCAGCTCCGGCGCCACGTAGGGGCGCACGTCCAGCCCGGTGGCGAAGCTCACCTCGTCCACCATCGAGAGGTTGCTCGGATCGAGGATCGCCACGTGCAGGCGCCGCTTCTCCTTGAAGAAGGGGATGAGCGTGTAGCGCTCCGCCAGCTCTCGCGGCACCAGCTTGAGGATCTGCGGAGAGACGTCCTCCAGCGAGTCGATGGGCGCGGGGGGGAGGCCCGACTGCCTCGCGAGCAGGCTGGTGAGGAACTCCTGATTCACGAATCCCAGCTCGATGAGGATCGTGCCCAGCTTGCCCCCGTAGATCAGCTGGGCCTTCAGGGCCTCCTCGAGCTGCGGCTGGGAGAGGCCTCCGGCCTCCACCAGCATCTCCCCCAGTCTCATCTTCCCCTTAGCCATGGGGCACAGATCTATTCGCCCTGGCCCTCCCGTGTAAACCAGGGTCCCGGGAGAATCCCCTCGTCCAGGTGCAACTTTCCACCTGAAGCCCGTAAAATGGCCGGATAGGGGCCGGAGAGGGGAATCTCCTCTCTCTCCTGCATGAACCCGAATCGCCAGAGAGGCCGAGATGCTGCGCTCCACCCTCCTCTACGGAACCCTCGTCCTGCTGTTCCTCCCGCTCTCGGGTTGTGAGGGCTGCGCCGAGCCCCTGGCCCGCTGGGAGCCCGACGCCGGCCCGGGGGTGCCCGACGGGAGCACCCCGGACGGAGGCCAGAGCGACGGCGGGGGCGGCGACGCCGGGACGAGCGACGGCGGCGGCTCCGATGGGGGCGGGGGCAGCGACGGCGGCGTGGCCGTCCTCAGCTGCGCCGTCCTCTGCCACGGCGACGAGGGGAACCCGGCGCCGGCCCTCGACCTCGGCGCCGGCAGCGATCCGGACCGCAGGGGCGTGGGCGCCCACCGCCAGCACCTCGCCACCGGCACCGACTGGCACCGGGAGGTGCGCTGCGAGGACTGCCACCTCGTCCCCTCCGCGGTGGGAGACGTCGGCCACATCGACACCCCGCAGCCCGCCGAGCTCACCTGGGGGGCGCTGGCCTCGGCCGACGGCCAGACCCCGGCCTTCGATCAGGGACAGTGCTCGGTCTACTGCCACGGACCGACCCTCCACCCCGGCGGCACCAACACCGAGCCCTTCTGGACCGCCGTGGGCGCGGGTCAGGCGGACTGCGGCACCTGCCACGGGCTGCCTCCCTCGGCCCCCCACCCGGCCACCGTGGCCGAGTGCGGTGTCTGTCACCCCACCCTCTCCGCGAGCGACCGCAGCTTCCTCGAGCCGGAGCGGCACGTCGACGGCGTCCTCGATCTCGGCGCCCTGGGCTGCGCGATCTGCCACGGGGACGGCACCCTGGCCGATCCGCCGGGTGACCTCGCGGGCAACGTCGACCCGGGCGCGCAGGGCGTCGGCTTCCACCGCTCCCACACCCAGGACACGGCGCTCCACCTCGCCTGGGACTGCGGCACCTGCCACCCGGCCCGCTGGGCGGACTACCTCGACCCCGGCCACCTCGACGGTGACAACGTGGCCGAGGTCCTCTTCGACGACCCCCAGAGCGGGGGCCTCAACCCGGTGGCCAGCTACACCCGCGCGACGGCCACCTGCTCGGCGGTCTACTGCCACGGCAACGGCCACTCCCGGAACCGCACCCTGATCTGGAACGCGCCGACCTCGACGGCCTGCAACGCCTGCCACCACGACAACACCACCCCCGAGAATCAGATGGACCTCTCGGGCGAGCACTGGAAGCACATCGGCGATCGCAACTACCCCTGCTCGCGCTGCCACGCGGCGGTGGCCAACCCCGACAAGACGATCAACGATCGCAGCCTCCACGTGGACGGTCAGGTGAGCGTCTCGGAGTCCTCCTGGAACCCGGCGGGGCGCGGCTCCTGCAACCCCTCCTGCCACGGCTTCGAGTACTGGAGGTAGCGCCGGACCCGCGCTTCCTGGCATGACCCGGGGATGAGCGCGCGTCCCGAGCGTGGGCTCGACTTCACCGTCGACCTGCCCCTCCACCTCATCCAGGCCCTGCGCCTCGTCCAGGCCCTCGGCGAGTCCTCGCACCGCCTTCGCCTGCCCGCCGCGGCGCTGCCGACCTTCCGCTACCTCGACCGCTTCTTCCCCACCGCGGTCGAGCCCCTCGAGGAGGGACACCCACCCTGCGCGGCGTCACCCTCGATCACGAGGCGCCCCGGACGGCCCTGGGCGAGCTCTCCCGGCCGCTGATCTTCCCCCGGGCGCTCTTCGATCACCTGCGCGCACGGTGGCGCGAGGAGCGGGACCTGCACTTCTCCTTCTCCGGCCTGCGAACGCCGAGCCGCAACGAGACGCTGCGCCAGTGGTTCGAGCGGCACCGCGAGGCCCTCGACCCGGCGACCCGGCGCGGCCCCTCCCGCTGGCTCGCCACGGCGTCTCACCGCCTCGCCGGCCGCCGGCCCCTCCTCCCGGAGGCGATGGCCTACCCGGGCCTCTCGCTCTTCGCCTCCAGCCGGGGGCGGCGCTTCCCGGTGAAGGCCTGGGATCCGGACTACTACGACACCCTCTGCCGCAGCCTCTTCGTGCTCTGCCCCGACGGTGACTTCGTCTGGACCTACCGCTTCTTCGAGGCGATGGCCTGCGGGGCCCTGCCGGTGATCGAGAGCACCTGCGTCCACCACGAGGGCTTCACCTTCGCGACCCTCGACACGCCCCTCGCCGAGCTCGAGCGCTCCCCCCGGGCCCTGGAGGAGAACTTCGAGCGCTGCCGCGAGCGGCTCACCGTCCCCCGCGAGGCGCTCGACGCGGCGATCGAGGCCGCCCTATCGAGAGAGGCGGAAGCGGCGGTACACTGACCGTCTCGTTCGCTTCGTTCACGCCCACGGGGGAAACATGCCGCGGTACATCCTGGTCTGCGCCGTCCTCTTCCAGGCCGGCTGCGCAACCATCCTCGGCCACAACCACCACACGATGACGGTGACGAGCACCCCCGCCGGCGCCTCGGTCTTCCTCAACGGCGCCCCGATGGGCCAGACCCCCGTGCAGTTCGTGGTCCAGGACCTCGGCACGCCGAACGCCCTGAAGATCCGCCTCGAGGGCTACGAGGACGAGTCGCAGCGGGTCCTGCGCCGGGTGCAGACCGTGGCCTTCTGCAACCTCTTCAACTTCATCTGCTGGGGCGTCGACTACCTCTCGGACAGCATGTTCGAGATCAAGAACAACGAGGTCCACTTCGACCTGCGCCCCCGCCTGCCGGCCGCCGCGCCGCCGAGCCCCTACCCGGCCGCCGCGCCGCCCGGCGCCCCCCTGCCCTCCCCCACCGCCCCGGTGGAGGCGCTCCCCGCTCCCCCCCCGGGGGAGGGCCTCGAGCCGCCCCCCGAGCTCTCGGCGCCCCCGCTGGTGGCGCCGCCCGACGTCCCCTGATTCGAGGAGAAGATCCCATGCGCAACGGCACCCTCATCGCTCCCCTGCTCGCCCTCGGCCTGGCGGCCTGCGGCCCCGGCGGCTCGGAGGGAGAGGAGGACCTCCGCAGCCTGGAGGTGGCCCTGGCCTCGAGCACCTCGGTGGCCCAGACCGCCTCCATCGCCCTCCAGGCCATGAACGGCGGCTCGGCCTGCGCGACCGTCGTCACCGCCTGCGCGGCCTTCCCCTGCAGCGGCGAGGTCTCGATCGACCTGGGCGCCGGCTGCCCGCTGCCCCTGGGCGGGGTGGCCAGCGGGACGGTGAGCGTGACCGGGCAGTGGACGGACGCCACCAGCGCCACGATGACCTCGCAGTTCGTGAACGCCACCTCCGAGGGCCGGGACGTCGTCGCCGTCAGCGCGACCTCGGTGGTGGTGAGCCAGACGGGCGACCGGGTGGACATCAGCTACGTGGGTCAGGACGTCGAGGTGCGGGGCGAGATCGCGGTGGCCGCGCAGTCGACCTACGTGCTCGAGGTCGACACCGCGGGCACCCCCGACGACCCCTCCGACGACACGACGACCGTGACCAGCACCCAGCAGGGCGTCACGGGCACCGACGTGGTGCAGCTGGCGATCACCTCTGCCGTGATCTCCCCCGACTGCCGGCTCAACCCCATCGACGGTCAGGCGACCCTCCAGGAGGTCGGCAGCGGCTCGACCATCTCGATCAACATGGAGACGATCGAGTTCCACGCGGCCTGCGACGGCCAGGCCGAGAACCTCTTCGGCGGCACCGTCGACCTGGACTTCCTGGAGTAGCCGGTGGCTGAAGGCCCGCGCCCCGCAGAGAGCGAGCTGCCCCGGGTGGTCGACTGGACCGAGATCACCCTCACCCACCGCTGCAACCAGCGCTGCTTCTTCTGCTACGAGGAGGCCCGGGACAACGCCACCGAGCCCGACCTCGAGCGCGTCAAGGAGCTCCTGCGGGCCACCGCCGGCCACGCCGAGCAGGTGGTCCTCTGCGGCAAGGAGATCCTCATGCGGCGCGACGTGCCGCAGATCGTCGCCTACGCCTCCAGCCTCGGCCTGAAGGCGGTGGTCTTCACGAACGGCCAGGCCCTGGCCCGGGAGGGGGTGGTCGAGGAGCTCGCCGAGGCTGGCTGCGCGGGGGTGGCCGTCTCCTTCCACTTCCCCGACGCGGAGACCTTCGCCCGCGGCGCGCGGATCAGCCCCAAGGGCTTCGAGCTGATCCTCGCGGGCCTGCGCCGGGTGCGCGACTACAACCTCGCCCACCCCGAGCGGCCCCTCCCCATCTCCACCGAGTCCGACGTCTTCGCGCTGAACGTCGGCCGCCTCGAGGAGATGCGCGACACCCTGCGCGAGGCCCTCGAGGGCGCCCCCTGGCGGATGCGCCTGGCGAGCCTCCTGCCGGCCCGGACCTACGACATCGGCCTGGACCGCGTCCTCGATCCTTTGCCCGCGCGGCGAGAGGAGATCGCGGCCTTCGTCGAGAGCCAGCCGGAGGGCATCCCCCTGGGCTTCGTGAAGGTGCCCCTCTGCCTCCTGCCCGAGGGGGAGGAGCACCGCTCCCTCGACGCCCAGTACGTCTACGAGGGCACCCGCCTCACCTTCAACCACGCCGAGGCCGACCGGATCTCCATCGACGAGGCCTCGGCCTCGATCACGCGGGACCTCGCGTCGGTGATGCGCCTGCACCCCTACCGGTGGGTCTGCCGCGCCTGCGCGCTGGCCCCCATGTGCCGCTTCGAGCGCGTGCACTGGGATCACCCGGGCTTCGGCCCCGATCGCGAGCAGCGCCCCACCCCCTATCGCCCGGAGGGCGTCGCCCCGGCGGCCCTCGACGGCCTGCCCCTCCCCACCCGGCGGCGGGGAGCGGCCGAGGTCCTCGCGCCCCTCGGCGCGAGCACCGACGGGGTGGGGAGGGTCGAGGCCCTGAACACCTTCCTCGGCGGGCTGCGCTATCCGGAGGAGGAGCTCCTCTCCGCGCTGAAGGAGCTGGACACCGGGTCGATCCGCCTCGTCGACGCCTGGAGCGAGGGCCCGCCGGTGCTGGTCGTGCGCCTGGAGATCGACGGCGCGCCCCTCGATCTCCACCTCGGCGTGCCCTCCCTGCGCCCGCCCTTCGCCCTGGTCGACTACCTCGACGTGCGGCCCCTGGGCGACGCGCCGCCCCCGGCGCTCCTCGCGCGGGCCCTGCGCCACCTCGCCACCCTGGTGCCGCCGCCCCCCGAGCGCTGGGCCGAGGACACCTTCTTCGACGATCACCTCGGGCGCCTCTACGCCGCGCTCTCGCCCCGCCTGGGCGAGGCGCTCTGGCCGGGCCTCGGCGGCCTGGGGCCCTTCGCCAGCGTGGGCCTCTCGGTGGACGAGGATCGCGGCCTGCACCTCTCCCTCGAGGGCCCGGGCGGAGTGAAGGCCGAGCTCCTCGCCCACGGTGGCGATCGCGCCGGGGCGCCGCCCTCCCTCGGCCTGGAGGTCGAGGCCGGCGCCGGCGCTGAGGACCTGCGCGCCCTGCTCTCGGCGCTCGGGATCGAGGCCAGCGACCTCTCCGCCTGGCAGGGCGCCGGGGGCGGCCTCGCCGCCCGGGACGAGGGCGCGGGCTGGCGCGCGCAGGGAGGCGGCGGCCGGGAGGCGCGCGGCGGGGGCGGCGATCCCTCCGGCGCCCTGACCATCGAGGTCGCGCCGAAGGAGCGCCCCGAGCCGCGCTACCGCTTCCACGTCGCCCGCTGCCTCCAGGGCCAGTCCTACTTCAAGCGGGTGGGCGACCTGGGGCTCTGGTACAGCCACGACCACCACGACAAGGTGGCCGAGGTCTGCGCCGGGCCGATCCTCCTGGCCATGGAGGAGCTCGCCGGGACCCCGCCGGGGGCCGGCACGCTGGAGCGCTGGGCCGAGGGCCTGGAGGCGGCCTCCGTCGCCCGGCGGGTCGGCGGCCGCCTCGACTGGCGGCTGCGCTGGAGCGACTGAGGCGAGCGCTTCAGGCCGGCGAGCCCGGCAGCGCGTAGGGCGCGTGGCGGCTCGCCACCCGGTCGACGGCGCGCAGGAAGCTCTTCACGGTGCGCTGGTGGGCCTGGCTCTCCAGGGGGGTCTCCTTCACGTAGGAGACCAGGAAGTGCTCGGTGCGGAAGAAGCAGGGCCGCCCGCTGGTCGGGTCGTCGAGCCGGAGCTCGTAGCGCTGACCCTCGAGGGTGATCGTGAGGGCCACGCTCGCCTCGCCGGTCACCGGGAGGGCCTGGAGCACCTCGAGCCCCGCCACCACCGGGCCGAGCTTCTCTCGCACCGCCTGCGCCACCCGCTGCAGCACCCGCGCGCGCCGCAGCTCGGCCTGCAGGGCGGGGTCGAGGTCGGCCTCCGGATCCGGATCCCCGGCGGACGCGGGGTCGGCGGAGGCCTCCTTCGCCTCCTCCCCGGACGCGTCGGTGCGCCAGGCGCGCCGCTCGGCCTCGAGGGCCGCCTCGACCTTCACCCGGTAGGGCCCCTTCGCCTCCTCGGCCAGCGGCGCGAGCTCGGGCGGGTGGGCCTCGTCGACCCCCGCGGCCTCGCTCGCCGCGCGGACCGCGGCGATGGCCTCGAGGGCGAAGAGGTCCGGACGATCGAGGGGCAGGCCCTCGGCCTCCCAGCCGCAGATCCTCTCGTAGAGGGCATCCCCATCGAAGAGGGAGTCGGAGTACTTGTCCCGCATCGCGGCGGCGCAGAAGCGCACGACCAGGGCGAAGGCCCAGCCGGTGCGCGGATCGAGGAAGCGCCAGGGCAGGAAGGTGTCGAAGGACACGTTGTTCACCGAGGCCTCGTAGAGCAGGGAGAGGTCGGCGAACTGCGTCTGGAGGATGTCCCCCTTCGACTCCGCGAGCTTGGTGATCGGCGAGCCCCGGTAGAAGAGGATCGGGGTGTAGAGCCAGACCCCCAGGGGCTCGAAGCCGCGCTCGATGGCCCGCTCGATCCCGGTCTCGAACATGTCGAGGGTCGTCCAGGGCGAGCAGGTGATGTAGCCCCAGGTGGGATCGAACTCGAAGTTGTCGGGGAACTCGGCGGCGAACTCCCGCAGGAAGCGGCTGCCCTCGTCGATCTGCTGGAGGGTGACGTACTTGTTGAAGAGGATGTTCTCCTCCTCGATGAGGTTCTCGGCCCCCATCCGGAAGAGGAGGACCCCGTGCCCCTTCTCGGCCAGCTTCGGCAGCGCCTTGCGCAGGGCGGGCTCGACCTGCACCAGCCGGTCGATGCGCGGCTCGAAGCAGAAGGTGGTGGGCCGCAGGGGCAGCGTGCAGACCTGCTCGGCGAAGCGCTCGAGCTGGGTGAAGAGGCGGATGTCGAGGAGGTCGATGTAGCCCTGGTGGCGGCCGTCCTCGCCGCCCGTCTCCACCAGCCGCCGCAGCTGCACCATGGCCGCCTCGACCGGATCGGCGTGCATGTCGCTCGTGGGTCCGCGGTACCAGGTGCAGTAGGAGCAGCCGTGATCGTGCTGGCAGTCCGAGAGATCGAGCCCCTCGAAGTAGGGGTTGTCCTTCACGGTGCGGAAGTGGTCGCAGGTGACGCCGCCGACCAGGGGGAGGTGCGGGGCGTAGGCGCGCGAGCGCTCGTTCGCCATGATCACGTCGAAGGAGGGCTCGAAGGTCCCCAGGAAGTACTTGCCGAAGTCCGGGTTGGTGGCCGGGTCCTCGCCCATCCACCGCAGGAGCCAGTCGGTGCGGCTCTGCATCCAGTTGAAGAGGGTGCCGCCGAGCTTCTCGTAGAGCCGCTTGTCCGCGTCGCTCATCCCGAGGGCGTCGAGGTCCTCGGTGACCATCGACTCGGGGCGCCAGAGGGGCACGACCCCCGGCGGCGCCGAGTGGTCCGAGACGCTGGCCAGCGCGACCTCCCCGGCCTCCCGGAGGACCTCCAGGGTGGCCTCGGTGACCGGGTGGCTCATCAGGACGTGGGTCGGCTCGAGCTCGCGCAGGTGCCGGCGCAGGGTCTCCAGGTCCTCGGGCGGGAGGTCGATCAGCTGCAGGACCTCCTTCTCCCCCACCTTCACGATGGAGATCTGGGCGCCGAAGCAGAGCCAGCGGGCCTCCTGGCCGTAGGCCTCGAAGCCGCCCTTGATCAGGGGGTAGAGCCGGCTGTCGAAGACCCACCGCTCGTGGGTCACGAACTCCAGCATGAGGAGCCGGCGCTCCCCAGTGCCGGGCATCCTTTCCTTGGAACACATCCCCTGCACCTCACCAGAAGCAGCGGGAAAAGAAAAGCGAAGCCTGCCTCGAGCGCGTCGGGCTAGCTGCGTGCGGCCCGGATGGCCTCGAAGACGGCCGAGAAGTCGGCGTCCCCGTGGCCCTCCTGCTGGGCGATCGAGAGGTAGTGCTCGACCGCGCGGGTGATCAGCAGGGGCAGGGTGGCGTGGCGGGCGGCGCCGTCGATCAGGCGGGCGTCCTTGCGGGCCAGGCGCAGCGGGAAGGAGGTCGGGTAGTCCCGCGCCAGCATCGCCTCGCCCTTCATCCGGGCGTAGGGCAGGTCGAGCGCCCCTCCCTCGATGGCCTCGAAGAAGAGCGCGGGATCGAGCTCGAGCTCGCCGGCGAGGGCCAGGCTCTCGCCGAGGACGCCGGTGAGCCCGACGATCCAGTTGTTCACCACCAGCTTCAGGCGGGTGCCGGCGCCGGCCTCCCCCACCCAGAGGGTGCGGCTGCCCACCGCCTCGAAGATCGGCGCGGCGCGCTCGCGCGTGGAGGCCTCGCCGGAGGCGAGGAGGGTCAGCGTCCCGGCCTCGGCCGGAGCCCGGGTGCCCAGGACCGGCGCGTCGACGAAGGCGACCCCGTGCTCCCGGGCGAGGAGGGAGAGCTCGGTCACCTCGGGCACCCCCACCGTCGCCGACTGGATCCAGAGGACCCCTGGCGCCAGGCCGGCGACGCGCTCGGCGTTCATCACCTCGCGGGTGGCCGGGCCGTCGGCGAGGAGGGTGAGCACCACCGTGGCGCCCTCCAGGGCCTCCTCGATCGAGGCGGAGACCACGGCTCCGTCCGCGGCGAGGCTGGCCGCCTTCTCCGGGGTGCGGTTCCAGACTCGCAGGGGGTGGCCGGCCTTCAGGAGGTTGCGCCCCATGGCCGCGCCCATGATCCCGGTTCCGAGGAGAGCGACGCTTTCCTTCGTCATGGTCGAACTACGACTGGCCGTCGGCCTGGGTGTCACGGGAGATCACCAGCTCGATGGTGATGGTCCCCCGGTAGGTGCGGAGTCGATCGGTGGCGTCGCGGTTGCCCAGCCCGGTCAGGGTCAGGCCGGGATCCGACAGGTGCCAGATCAGGCGCCGGGCCTCACCCTGCCCCGAGAACTGGAACCAGCTCGTGCCGCTCTGGCCCTCGCCCTGACACTTGTAGGCCGCGCGGCCCTTGGTGCAGGTCGCGCGATAGGTCATCAGCTCGAGGGACTCCTTCTGGGTGGTCACCATGCGCAGCTCGCAGGTGCCTCCCTTGCCCTCGGTGAAGGCGACCTCCATGGCCTCGTAGCGCGGCCAGACCGGGGCCGGCGGCAGGCGCTGGAAGTAGGCGCGGCCGGCCTCGGCGCAGAGGCTCTTGGGGGCCTGGGTCCGGGGACGCTTCGCCTTCTTCCCGCCGGCGGCCGAGGCCGAGAGCGGCAGCGCGAGCGTCATCGCCAGGAGGAGGCTCACGCCGAGCCGTCTGCTGCAGAGCACCATCGCTCGATCCATACCGGATCCCGGAGAAGATCGCACCCACCTACGAGAGCGGAACCTCCAGCATCCCCCGGGCGACCTTCAGGGCCATCGCCATGATGGTCAGCTGCGGGTTCACCCCGAGGGAGCTCGGCACGATGCTGCCGTCGGCCACGTAGAGGTCCTCGAGGCCCCAGAGCTTGCCCTGCTCGTCGACCACCGAGCTCTTCTCGCTCTCGCCCATCCGGCAGGTGCCCAGGGGGTGCTGGGAGCTGCACTCGAGGTCCCGGGGCTTCACCTTCTCGAGGTCGAGGGAGCGGAAGCGCTCGGGGCTGACGCCCCCCAGCCCCAGGATGGGCAGGAAGAGCTCCTTCGCCCCGGCGGCGAGGTAGATCTCGCCCATCTCCCGCAGGATCTTGGGCACCACCGCGAGGTCCTCGGGCGCCATCCGGTAGGTCACGAAGGGCTCGCGGCCCAACCCCCGCCGCACCCGGCCGCCGCCCTCGTCGTGGATGATCCCGCCGAAGACCGCCAGGTTGGGGATGTGCCGGGCGTGGTGCAGGTGCCCCGGCCCGACCCCCGGCAGGGTCGCCGCCAGCACCCCCGGCGGCAGGAAGAGGCCGATCATGGTGAAGCGCTCGTGCTCGAAGGCGTCGCTGTAGGCCGCCTGGAGCGAGCCCGCCCAGCCCCGCACCGGCTCGTCGAAGCGGGCCATCACCCGGAAGCCCGGGTGGAGGGTCATGTTGCGGCCGACCTGCCCCGAGGGCCCGACCAGGCCGCTCTTCTGGAGCACGAGGGGGCCGTGGTAGGAGCCGGCGGCGAGCACCACCCGCCGGGCCTTCACGCGCAGGCGCCCCCGCGGCGCGTCGCCTCGCCCGCCGAGGAGGCGGCCCACCACCCCGGTGGCCCTTCCCTTGGCGTGGGTGATCTTCTCGACCAGGCAGCCCGAGTGGATCCGGGCGCCGGCGGCCACCGCCCGCGGCAGATAGTTCAGGTCGACCGAGCGCTTGGCCTGGTGAGGGCAGCCGAAGTTGCAGCGCCCGCAGCCATGACACCCCTCGGTGTTGCGGCGGATGGGCTCGAGGGGGTGCCCGCGGGCGGCCGCGCCCTTGCCGAAGAGCAGGGTGCTGCCCGAGCGCATCTCCTCGGGGACCGTCTCGACGTGGATCGCCTTCTCGACCTCCTCGAAGTAGGGCTCGAGGGCCCTCGAGGACAGGCCCTTCAGGCGCCGCTCCTTCACCCAGGTGTCGGTGATGTGCTCGGGGGTGCGGAAGCAGACGCCGCCGGTGATCACCGAGGAGCCTCCGACGCAGCGGCCCATGGTCACGTTGATGAAGGGGGAGCGCCCGACGCCCAGGGCGAAGGTGGTGCCGCCGCCCCGGAAGAGCGCCTGCATCGACTCGAGGGTGCTGTAGCCGGCGTACTCGGAGGCGGGGACGTGGCCGCCCTCCTCCAGGACGATCACGTCCTGCCCGGCCTCGGCGGCCTCGGCGGCGACCACCGCGCCCCCGGCCCCCGAGCCGATGATCACCAGATCGCAGGAGAGCTCGAGGTCACCCGCGTGCGCCCGCCCGTCGTGGACCTTCACGGAGACGCCCCTTCCTGCGGCCGCGCCTCGTCCCCCTCCGCGAGCAGGCAGCGGGCGTCGAAGCCGATCTCCCTGGCGGCCGAGGGCTCCTCCCAGTAGGCGGTGCAGAGCATGGCCTTCAGGCCCCACATCACCGCCGCCAGGGGGCCGGACTCCAGGCGCTCCAGGGCGTGGATCCGCCGCTCGAGGGGCAGGCGGGCGAGGCCCGGCAGGCGGAAGATCAGGAGCGGCGCCACGAGCCCGGCCACCCGCAGCATCCAGCGGTAGAGGCGCAGGGTGCTCGGGCCCGCGGCGAGGAGGAAGCCCTCGAGGGCATCGACCACGAAGGTGACCCGCGCGGGGGGCGGGGCCCCCTCCTCGCTCGCGAAGAGGGCCTCGGTCACGGCCTCGGCGGTGCGGCGCTGGCCGCGAGAGAGGACGGTGCTCGCCATCGCAGGATCGAGGTTACCCGGGACCCGCGCGCGGCGATAGACGCGCGTCCGACCTCAGAAGAGCTGGAGGAGGGTCACGTCCTCCTCGAGGTCGCCGCCGCGGTAGACGTGCAGCTGCGCCTGCTCCTCCCCCACGGTGGGGGTCACGATCAGCAGCTCGTCCTGGCCGTCCTGATCGAGATCGCCGTGGTGGAGATCCACCGGCGGGCCGGGCAGCTCGAGGTCCGCCGGGCGCAGGAAGCTCCCGCCCCCGCTCCCCAGGTAGATCCACACCCGGTGATCGGCCGAGCCCACCGCGAGGTCGTCGTGCCCGTCGCCGTCGGCGTCGAGGACCTCGAGGCTGATCGGATCGAGCTCGGGCAGCGAGGCGGTGAAGATCTGGTCGTAGGCGCCGCCGTCGGCGAGGACCACGCCGAGGATCCCCGGGGCGGCGAAGACCAGGTCGAGGAGGCCGTCCCCGTCCACCTCGGCGGCCCCCAGCACCGAGGCCAGCTCGATCCCCGGCGGCAGGGCGAGGGGGGTGAAGGCCCCGGTGTCCGAGCCGAAGAGGAGCACCCCCTCGGTGCCGGTGAGCAGCTCGCGGGTGGCGATGAGGTCGTCGGTGCCGTCCCGGTCGAGGTCCACCGCCCGCGGCGCCGGCGGCACCCCGAGGCGGGGCGGACGGGGCAGCTGGACCGAGTCCAGGCCCGGCCCGGGGTAGTGGTCGCTCACCAGGGCGCCGGCGACCAGGAGGTCGTCATCCCCGTCCCCGTTGAAGTCCCCGGCCACGAAGGCCCCGCAGTCCTGGCAGCGCGCCACCCGGCCGTCGGGCGGGACCGAGAAGCCCTCGCCCCTCGGATCCGTCAGGAGCGCGACCCCGGACGAGAGGAGCACCGCCACGGTCGGCCCCCGGGCGCTGCGGTTCAGGGCCTGCAGATCGATGACCTGCTCGCTGGTGTCCAGGCGCAGGCGCAGGGCGATCCCCAGGCGGCCGTCCCCCTGGTTGGTGCGCATCGAGATGGGGGTGTCGGAGTCCGAGCCCACCACCACGTCCAGCCAGCCGTCAGCGTTCAGGTCGCTCGCGTGCACCGAGGTGGGCCGGTCGGCGAGGATCCGGGCCCGCTGCACCCGCTCGAAGAGCCCCTCGGGGGGGTGCGGGCAGGCCACGGCGAGCAGGAGGCTCCCCCCCAGCGCCAGAGAGGCGATAGAACGCCCGATCATGCTGCAGTCCTTCAGAGACATCTTCCCGACGGTCGATTCTAGCGCGTTCGTGCACGAGCGCTCCTTTCTGGCCGGCGACGTGGTGGTCGGCCCCGAGAGCAGCATCTGGCCGGGGGCGTCGATCCGCGGCGACGTCGGCCCGATCCGGATCGGCGCCCGGACCAACATCCAGGACAACGCGGTGGTGCACGTCACCGGGGGCCGCTCCCCCACCCTGATCGGGGACCGGGTCACCGTGGGTCACCTGGCGCTGCTCCACGGCTGCCAGGTCGGCGACGACTGCCTCATCGGCATGGGGTCCATCCTCCTGGACGACGCCAAGATCTCGCCCTGGAGCTACGTGGCCGCCGGCAGCCTGGTCACCCCGGGGAAGGTCTTCCCCGAGGGGGTGATGATCATGGGCCGGCCGGCCCGGGTGGTGCGGGAGCTCACCGAGCTGGACCGCCAGGAGATCGTCCAGGGGGCCCTCAACTACCTGGAGCTCCTGCCGGCCTACGCCCTCCCGGGCACCTCTTCTGCCCGCTGATTTCCTCGGCGTCCGGTGGTATAGCCCGGTGCCTTCCCCCTTCGAGGAACCCACCATGGCAAACCCCGCCTTTCCCGAGCTGAACCCGACCCTCCTCGCGGCCCTCGAGGGCCGCAGCCTGCAGGTCACCGGCGACTTCGACACCGACTCCCTGGGCGCGATCCTGGATCTCGCCGACGCCTTCTGGGCCCTCGATCGGGCCGGCGTGCGCGCGCCCCTCTGCCCCAACGAGCTGGCCTACGCGCTCTTCTTCGATCAGTCGACGCGCACCCGCTCGGCCTGGGCCGGCGCCGCCGCCCGCCTCGGGATGCAGCCGGTGATCGTCGACGGCAGCAGCACCCAGGTCGCCCACGGCGAGACCGCCGAGGAGACCGGCGCGATGCTGGGCATGAACGCCCACGCCCTCGGCGTGCGCCACGACCTGATCCTCCACCAGGGCCGGGCCTTCATCGGCGACATCCTCAAGGGGATCAGCGACTACCTGAAGGCGACCGACGACAAGCGCTGCGTGCCCATCGTGAACCTGCAGTGCGACTACGATCACCCGACCCAGACCCTGGCGGACCTGCTCCACCTGCGGCACCGCTTCGGCGGCGTGCAGGGCAAGAAGATCGCGGTCTCCTGGGCCTACTCGCCCTCCTACGCCAAGCCCCTCTCGGTGCCCCAGGGCCTGATCACCCTGCTGCCCCGCTTCGGCGCCAACGTGGTGCTGGCGCAC
The DNA here is from genome assembly GCA_029210625.1 of Deltaproteobacteria bacterium. Taxonomy (NCBI): domain Bacteria; kingdom Pseudomonadati; phylum Myxococcota; class Myxococcia; species Deltaproteobacteria bacterium. The sequence continues at coordinate 344,036 of JARGFU010000001.1, forward strand.
CCGCCGGGCTACCGCCTGATGGACGAGGCCCTGCAGAAGGCCGAGGCCGGCGCGAAGGCCGGCGGCGGCAGCTTCGAGATCGTCGACTCCATGGACGCCGCCTTCGAGGGCGCCGACGTGGTCTACCCCAAGAGCTGGGGTCCGATGGAGCTGATGGAGGAGCGCCTCGCCGCGAAGGACCGCGCCGACCTCGCCGAGATCGAGGCGCGGGCGCTGGATCAGAACGCCCGCCACCGCGACTGGATCTGCAACGAGGAGCGGCTGGCCAAGGCCGCCGCCGACCCCCTCTACATGCACTGCCTGCCGGCGGATATCGGCGCCGAGGCCTCCAGCGGCGTGCTCGAGCAGTACCGGGTCTCCCTCGCCGAGGAGGCCAACGGCAAGGTCTACGTGATCATGGCCCTCCTCGCCGCCGCCAAGGTCCCGGGCCTCGCGGCGAAGATGGACGCCCTGCGGCAGGAGATGAAGGCGTGAGCGAGCTCGCGAAGAGGGTGATGGAGCTGGCCGCGCGCGACCGCGCGCTGGCCGTGGAGATCCTGGCCGAGGTCGTGCGGATCCCCGCCGACTTCGTCGACCGTCCGGTGGACGAGGGCGGCGATCCCGCCTGCGGCCTCTCCAACCACGAGGGCCCCCGCCTCGAGTACCTCAAGCGCCGCATCGTCGAGATCGGCGCGGTGCGCCGGGAGGAGGACGTCTTCTTCGACGGCTTCGGCAACCTGGTCTGGCAGGTGCAGGACGAGGACGACGGCATCCCGGCCGCCGAGAAGAAGGTGATCTACCTCGACGGCCACAGCGACACCGTGCAGGCCCTGCGCCCGCAGTGGCGGCAGAAGACCGGCGGCGGCCTCGACGCCTACGACGGCCTGGTCGACCCCGAGAAGCTCGACCGCGCCTTCCTGCGCTCCGAGCTGGGCTACCTGCCCCCCGACGGGGAGTGGGAGCACCTCGTCTTCGGCCGCGGCACCGCCGACCAGCTCTCGGGCGTGGTCAGCGAGGTGCTCGCCACCCGCATCCTCCTCGAGCTCGCCCCCGAGGGCGCCCTGCGCGGCTGCATCGTGCGGGCCTACGCCTCGGCGGCCGAGGAGGACAACGACGGCGGCGGCCCGATGTACATCGTGAAGGAGGAGTGGCCGGGCGCCGGTCCCGAGCTCATCCCCGACGTGGTGATCCTCACCGAGGGCACCGGCGACGCGAACAAGGGCGCCCTGGGCATCTACCGGGGGCAGCGCGGCCGCATGCAGATCGAGGTCGAGGTGATCGGCCGCTCCTGCCACGGCTCGATGCCCTGGGAGGGGAAGAACCCCCTCGAGTTCGGCGCGGCGATCCTGGTCGAGGCGGCCCGGGCCTACGACGCCCGCGAGGGCTTCCTCGACGACGCCTTCCTGGGCCACGGCACCCGCACCGCCTCGTGGGCCAAGCTCGACACCCCGAGCGACTGCGCCGTGCCCGAGCGCTTCGTCTTCCGCTTCGATCGCCGCCTGACCGTCGGCGAGAGCGCGGAGGTCGCGGTGGCCGACGTCGAGGGGCTGCCCGCGGTGAAGGCTGCCCGGGAGGCGGGCCTGACGGTGAACATCACCGTGCCCACCTACGACCAGCCGACCTGGAAGGGCTACCGCCCGGGCAACGCCCAGATCTATCCGGGCTGGGCGACCCCCGAGGAGCACCCGGCGATCGAGGCCGCGGTGACCGCCTACCGGGAGGTCGTCACGCCGGCGATCCCCGAGGAGGCCGCGCAGACCGGCGCGACCCTGCGGCGCGAGCCGCGGGTGGACCGCTGGATCTTCTCCACCGACGGCGTCGGCTTCCCGGTGCCCAAGGACGACACCACGATCGCCGTGCCGGCCACCAAGCAGTGGGTGGTCTCCGGCGAGGTGAAGCACCCGGCGATGTTCGGCTGCGGCCCGGGCATCGAGCAGAACACCCACAAGATCGGCGAGTGCGTCGACGCGCGGGAGCTGGAGCGAGCGATCGCGTTCCTGGCTCGGTTTCCGTCGGTCTTCTTCGGAGCGGAGTAGGGCGGCGGCTCGGAGCCGCGGAGCTCAGCTTCGTGGCTTCGAGCTGTGAGCTGTGAGCAACCAGGTGTTCGGATCTGAACCGGGCACCCGGGAGCCTGTTTCCCAGCGGTGAACCAAGTTGCTCGTAGCTCGCAGCTCACAGCCCTCGGCATGCCGCCCCACCCTTCACCGGCGCCGCTCCCCACACCGCGCTATGCTGCCCCCTCGATGCCCACCGCAACCTCGAGCCTCGTCGGCCCCGTCCGCATCTCCAACGTCTGGGTGATGCGGGACGGGGAGGGGCGCACCTTCCTCGTCGACGCGGGCCACGCCCTCGAGCGGCAGACCCTGCTCTGGGGGCTGCGCCGCCTCGGCGTGGCCGGGCCCGGGGACCTCGACGCCATCCTCCTCACCCACCGCCACTCGGATCACGCCGGGAACGCCGCCTTCCTGCGCGAGCGCTTCCGGGCGCCGGTCCACTGCCACCGGGCCGACGCGGTGATCCTCGAGGGGGAGGTCCCGCCGCCCCGCCTGGCCCGCCGCGGCGCCCCGATCCACCACGACGCCCTCTGCCACCTCGAGGATCGCTACCCCTCACGCACCACCGTGGACGAGGCCTTCGAGGCGGGCAGCATCGGCCTGGGCTTCGAGGCGGTGCACGTGGGCGGCCACACCGAGGGCTCGGTGATGTTCCTCCACGAGGCGAGCGGCACTCTCTTCACCGGCGACGCGATCCTCGCGGGGATCCCGGTGCAGCGCCTCGTGCGCTGGCTGCGCCTGGCGCGGCCCGAGTACAGCCTCGACGTCGAGGCCTGCCACCGCGCCACCCTCGCCTTCCTGGCGAAGGGGCCGCCGCTGAAGGTGCTCTGCGCCGGGCACGGTCCCCGGGTGGACCGCGGCCTCGAGGGGCACCTCGCCCGCCTGCAGCGGCTGGGCGCCTGAGGGCTCAGCCCTCGACGCGGTGCAGGCCCTCCTCCAGGAGGGCCACCCGGGCCGCCTCCGAGCGCTGCCGGTAGGCTTCGCTCTCGAAGAACTCCCGCAGGCGGCGGCTCACCGGCAGGTAGAAGTGGGCCGCGTCCCAGACCAGCGGCCTGCCGTCCCCGAGCCGGATCTCTCCCTGATCGACGGCCCGGGAGGCCTCGCCGAGGTCGAGGCCGGCGAGGAGTCCCTTCAGGGCGGCGAAGCGCCCCTCCATCTCGGGGTCGAGGAAGCGGAAGTGCCGCGAGCCCACCAGGGCGTTGTGGTAGTGCGCCGGCCGGTGGAGCAGCCCGTCGAAGCCCAGGCGGACGCAGATGCCGGAGAGGGCGATGAGCACCTCCTCGCTGATCCCCAAGCCGGGGTGCTGCTGGCCGGGCAGGGGCGGCCGCTCCAGGGAGAAGGAGGCCATGGGATCCTGGAGGAGGAGCCATTCGACCCAGAGCACCTCGAGCCCCTGCTCCTGCTGGGGATCGCCCGGGGGCGCCGGGAGCGAGGCGCGGTAGGCGACCAGCTCGACCAGCAGGCGGCGGGCGCGCTCCGGGTCGCGCTTGCCCACGCCGTGCAGGCGCAGGATCTGGTGACCGCGATCCGCGAAGTCGCCCGAGGCCTGCAGGTCGCGGTAGCCCCGCTCGCGGATCTGGTCGAGGATCCCGTAGCGCTCCAGCGCGTACTCCATGCCGGAGAGGGTGTAGAAGTCGAGGAAGCGCTGGGCCGGCGGCCGCGCCGAGAGGTCGTCGAGGACGTCGGAGAGATCCAGCTGGAGGGGCGCGTCGAGGCCCCGCAGGCCGAGGAGGCCGGAGCTGGCCTCGGTCTGGAGCCGGCCCGGCTCGAGGCTGCGGAAGACTCGCTTGAAGCGCTGCCGGGGATCCTCGGTGGAGGCCTCCCGGCCCACCGGCCGATCGGTGAGGATCCAGCGCAGGAGCCGGGCCCAGCCCTCCACCGCCAGCCGCTGGTAGCCGCCCCCGAGGGTGATCACCAGCTTCCGGCCCAGGCGGCGGCAGCACTCCACCACCCGCCGGTCGCGCTCGAAGACCCCGTCCAGGGTCAGCGCGAAGTCGCCGAGGCGGTCACCGGCCAGCACGTCGTTGCCCGCGATGTAGAAGACGAGCTCGGGCGCGTGGCGCTCGAGGGCCGGCAGGACCACCTCCTCCAGCGCCGCGAGGTAGGCGGCGTCACCGGTCCCCGGCGGCAGCTCGAGGGAGAGATCCGCCACGGCCTCCACGTGGGTCCAGACCGAGCCGTGGACCGAGAGGGTGAGCACCTCCTCGTCGGCGGCGAAGGCCACGAGGTTGCCGTTGCCCTGGTGGTAGTCGAGGTCGACGATGGCCACCCGGCCGATCCCCGCCCGATCCCGCAGCATGTGGATGGCCGCGGCGACGTCGTTGTAGATGCAGAAGCCGCTGCCCTGCTCGGGCTCGGCGTGGTGGAAGCCCCCGCCGAGGTTCACGGCGATCGTCCGCTCGGTGTGGATCAGCGAGCGCGCCGCGCTCACCGTCCCCCCGCAGGCCAGGCGGGCGGAGCGCAGCAGCGCGTCGACCCGCACCATCTCGGTCGGCAGCCCGAAGATCCGGGCGAGGGTCTCGGGGTGGGTGACCGCCTCGAGGTGCGCCTCGGAGTGGACCTTGCGCAGGGAGGGCAGGCTGATGGCCCGGGGCACCCGCAGGTCCTCCGGCCGCACCAGCCTCTCCCGGGCGAGGGTGCCCAGGAGGGTCTCGCCCCGGAAGGCGTCGATCCCGACGGCCCGGGCCGTCTCGCCGAGGGCCTCCGCCCCGTAGCCCGGGTGGTAGTAGAGGCTCACCTCGCGGGCGAGGCGCCTGCGCGCCCGGCGGCGGTCGAGGAAGGAGGCGATCATCGCGCCCTGGAGCCTACCCCCTTTTCCCTTCACGGGGATGGCCGATGGCGGGGGGTGGTCGCGGCCCGCATCGCGGTTACACTGGAGCGCGATGAGCACGAAGCAGCGGGCCACCCTCACCGTCCAGGAGCGCGACTACACCGTCGAGGAGGTCGGCGAGGTCATCCGCACCGCCTCCTCCCTGGTGAGGGTGGGGGACGCGGCCCTGGCCACCCCCCCGAAGGACACCCTGGGCTTCGGCGAGCTCACCGAGCTGGCCAGGGAGCTGGGCATCCCCCAGGAGCAGCTGCTGGCCGCCATCCCCGAGGCCGACGCGCGCCGGGCGCGGGCCCTGAAGCGCACCAAGCGGAAGATGCGCTTCTGGAAGCACCTCCTCACCTACATCCCGGTGGTGGGCGGCCTCATGGCGATCGACTACTTCGTGACCCTCTTCGGGGCGCCGGGCATCGCCGTGGGCACCGTGGTCTTCGCGGGCCTCTGGGGCATCGGCCTGGTGATGCACGGCCTGCGCACCTACCTCACCGGCCCCGAGGGCGCCCTGCACCGCTCGGTCTACGCCGGCGAGCTCGAGGCGGAGAAGAGGAAGAAGCTGACCTAGGTGCCCTTGCTCTTCACGAACTCCGTGAAGAGCCCGGCGATCCGCTCGGCGTCCGCGGTGCAGTCGTTGATGCCGATGCCGTAGAGGTGGTTGCCGGTGAGGAAGAGGCCCGGGTGGGCTCCGGCGAGCCGCTCGAGGACCTTCCCCATGCTGACGAGGTGGCCCACCGGGTACTGGGGGACGGCCTGGGGCCAGCGGAAGATCCGCTGGTGGCTGGGCGGCACCCAGCGCATCCCCATGGTGAGCTCCAGCTCGGAGCGCACCAGGGCCAGCAGCTCGTCGTCCGGCAGCGCCGCCAGCTCGGGGGCCCGGGCGCCGCCGACCATCACCCGCATCAGCACGTAGCCCTTGGGGGCGCGGTGGCCGGGGTAGATCGAGGAGGTCCAGAGGCAGCCGAGGATCTTGCGCTTCTCTCGCCCGGGGATGAGGTAGCCGAAGCCGCGCAGATCGTGGTGGATGGCGTCCTTGGGGAAGCCCAGCCCGACCACGGTCATCGAGGCGTAGGGGGTCCCGCGCAGCAGGCCGGCGCTCTCGGCGTCGACGCCCTCGAGGAGGGAGGCGGCCGCCGGCGCCGGGGTGGCGAGGACGACCACGTCGGCTTCCAGGGTCTCGCCGGGCTCACCGACCAGGTGGACCTTCCAGCCGGCGCCGTTCCTCGCCAGGGCCTCGACGGTCACGCCGGTGCGCAGGTCACCCTCGATGGCCTCGGCGATCCCGTCGATGAGCTGGGTGAGGCCGCCGGCCATGGAGGTGAGGTGCCCCCCGGGGCCCGCGGCGCCGCCGCTGGACTGCTGCACCTCGCCCCGCTTGGCGGCGAGGCGCCGCTCCTTCGCCCGGGCGCGCATCCCCTTGATGAGGCCGCCGTGCTCGAGCTCCAGCTTCTTCACCGCGGGGAAGGCCGCGGCCACCGAGAGGCGCTCGGGGTCACCGGCGAAGATCCCGGTGACGAAGGGATCGAGGAGGCGCTCGACGGCGTGGTTCCCGAGGCGGCGCCGGCCGAACTCGGCCAGGGTCTCGTCCTCGGGGCCGACCTTCTGGAAGGGCTCGAGGAGGATCCGCAGGCGCCCGCCGAGGGGCAGCACCGAGGAGGTCATGAAGCCCGGGGGCGAGGTCGGCAGCGCCTGCAGCCTCCCGTCGAGGTAGAGCAGGCGCGTCTTGGAGGCCTCGTCCGCCGGGAGGGTCTTGTCCTCCAGGCCGAGGTCCTTCACCAGGCGCACCGTGCCCGGCTTCGAGTCGAGGTAGCCGTTGGGGCCGGTCTCGACCACCCAGCCCTCGTGGCGGTCGGAGCGGATCTTCCCGCCGAGGTGAGCGTCGCGCTCCAGGAGGGTGATCTCGGGCTTCACGCCGGCGGCGCGCGCCGCCTCCTGGACCCGGTAGGCCGAGGCGAGACCCGAGATCCCGCCGCCGATGATGACGATCTTCATCGCCGGGACAGTCTATGCACTGCCTCGACGAGGGCCACGGCGTGCTCGGGCTCGGTGTACTGCGTGATCCCGTGGCCGAGGTTGAAGATGTGGCCCGGCGCGGTGCCGGCGGCGTCGAGGATGCCCTTCACCTTCTCCTCGATCTTGGGGATCGGGGCGTAGAGGGTCATCGGGTCGAGGTTGCCCTGCACGGCGGCCCGGCCGGCGATCCGGCGGCGCGCGTCGTCGAGGGGGATCCGCCAGTCGATGCCGAGGACGTCGGCGCCGGACTCGAGCATGACCTCGATCAGCGAGGCCGACTGCCCCACGAAGAAGATGACCGGGATGTCCTCGCAGGCCAGCTGGTCGATGATCCGCTGGACGTAGGGCAGCTCGTACTCGCGGAAGTCGGCCGGCGAGAGGGCGCCGCCCCAGGAGTCGAAGATCTGCACCGCCTGGGCGCCCGCCTCGATCTGGGCGTTGAGGTAGAGCGCGGTGGTGTCGGCGATCTTCTCCATCATCAGGCGGTAGGTCGCCGGCTCGGCGTGGATCATCCGCTTGAGGTTGAGGAAGTCCTTCGAGCCGCCGCCCTCGACCATGTAGGTGGCCAGGGTGAAGGGCGCGCCGGCGAAGCCGATCAGGGGCACCCGCCCGGCGAGGCGCTCGCGGATCTTGCGGATCGCCTCCATCACGTAGCCCATCGTCTCGACGGGGTCCGGGACCACCAGCGCCTCGGCGGCCGCGAGGGAGCGCACCGGCGGGGTGATCTTCGGCGGCCCGCCCTCGAAGGAGAGCTCGAGGCCCATCGCCTCGCAGGGCACGAGGATGTCGCAGAAGAGGATGGCCGCGTCGACGCCGAGGCGGTCGATCGGCTGCACGGTGACCTCGGCCGCGAGGTCCGGGGTCTTGCACAGCTCGATGAAGCTCACCTTCTCGCGGATCGCCCGGTACTCGGGCAGATAGCGGCCCGCCTGGCGCATGATCCAGATGGGGGTGAACTCGGTGGGGAGGCCAAAAGCGGCGCGGAGGAAGGGATGTGCGGGCTCGGTGACTGGGTCTCTCATCGGGGGGAGGGATAGCACAGCCGGACGCCACCGGGGAGGCACATGGGGCACGAGATCGGCGTCGCCGCCTTGGGCTATGATGGGCTCTCGCGAGAGAGGGAGAGGGGATGTCCGACGAACGCCGGCCCAGCCCGGAAGAGGTCACCGACCCGGATCGCACGGATCCGAGGGCGGAGCGGCCCGAGCGCCGCCCGGAGGCCACCGACCCCGGGAGCCCGGCGCCCGCCCGCTCCACCGATCCGACCCCGGGAGACGCCGAGCCCACCCGGATGGAGGCTCCTCCCACCTCCCGGCCCCCAAAGGAGGCCCCCTCCACCGACCCCACCCCGGCCGACGCCGAGCCCACCCGGATGGAGGCTCCCCCCACGTCCCGGCCCCCGAAGGAGGCCCCCTCCTCCGACCCCACCCCGGCGAACATCGAGCCCACCCGCCTGGAGCCTCCCCCCACTTCTCGCCCTTCGAAGGAGGCCCCCTCCACCGACCCCACCCCGGCGAACATCGAGCCCACCCGCCTGGAGGCTCCTCCCACCTCCCGGCCCCCGAAGGAGGCTCCCTCCACCGACCCCACCCCGGCGAACATCGAGCCCACCCGCCTGGAGGCACCTCCCACGTCTCGCGCCCCGAAGGCCGCGGCGTCCACCGACCCCACCCCGGCCGACGCCGAGCCCACCTTCCGGGGCGTGCCCCCCGCTGCCCGGCCGGCGACCGGGGACACCGCCGTGCCCTCGCTGGCGCAGCTGCGCGAGAGCCGCCGCCAGCGGCGCCCCTCGGACCGCGTCATCATCGCCCTGGCGGCCCTCGGCGGCGTCGCCGTGCTCCTCGCCGCCTTCGCCCTCACCCGCCGGGAGACCGTCGATCCCCACGCCGAGCTGCAGGAGCGCCACGCCCGGGCCGAGCAGATCTACGTCTCGGGGATGGAGGCCTTCCGCGCCGAGGAGTGGGAGCGGGCGGAGGCGGCCTTCGCCGAGGCGGTCTCCCTCCACCCCCGGCACGAGAAGGCCAAGGACTACCTCGACGCCTCCCGGCGTGAGCGCGAGGCAGCGCTGGCCCTCGCCGACGCCGCGCGGCTCCTCGAGCAGGGAGACCTCGCTGCGGCGACGACCGCGCTCGCCCGGGTGCGGCGCGACTCGATCCTCGCCGGACAGGCCGAGGAGCTGCAGAAGCGCATCGACGGCGTGAAGCTCGCCGGCGTGCTCGACGTCTTCCACGAGGCGCTGGCGGGCACCGATCCGATGGCGGTGCTCTCGGCGCTCGAGGCGGCCGCCGGGCAGCCGGCCCTCGAGCGGGCCCGTCGCGAGCTCACCGCCCTCGAGGCCATCTCGCTGGACGCCGCCGCCGAGCAGCTCACCCTGGCCCGGGAGCGCGCGCCCGACGCCGCGGACGTGCGGGTCGCCCAGCGCCAGCTCGAGGCGCGGCGGGAGGCGATCACGACGGCCATCAGCCTGAAGAAGGTCGAGATCAGAGAGCTGGAGGGTGACGCGGAGGACGCCGAGGCCCGGCGGATCAAGGAGGCGATCGAGCGCACCCTGCGCCCGGCGCGCGCGGCCTTCGAGCGGGGCGCCCTCGGCGAGGCCGGCCGGATCCTCAAGGCCGGCCCCGCGCGGGCCGACGATCTGCCGGAGGTGCGCCGGGCGGTGAAGGCCGCGCGGGACGCCCTCCCCCGCTACCAGCGCTCCATCACCGCCGCCCAGCGCTCGGAGAAGCAGCGCGACCTCTCGAGCGCCGCCACCCACTACACCCAGGCCCACCAGGCGGCCCGGAAGATCGACGCCGGGGGCACCCCCACCCAGACCGCCCTCGAGGGCGCGGTGCGGACCCGCTACCTCGCCGGCCGCGCGGCCTTCAACGCGGAGAAGTGGCCCGAGGCCTTTGCCCAGTGGTCCCAGGGCGGGCGCCTCGACCCCTCGGACGCCAACCTCTCCCGCGGGCTGAAGGACCTGGACGCCAAGGCCAAGGAGCTCTACCTGCAGGCCTACGTGAACAAGCCCTCGGTGCCCGAGCGAGCGCGCCGGGGCTTCCAGCTGGTGCTCAAGATGACCCCGCCGGGGAGCGAGTGGAACCGCAAGTCGCGGGAGCAGCTCGCCGAGCTGGGAGGACCCTGACGATGCGCGCGGCGGCCCCCTCGTCCCTCCTCGCCCTCCTCTTCCTGGCGGCCTGCGGACCGCCGGCGCCGGAGGAGTTCGAGCGCCTGCCCCTGGCCGATCCTCTCCCGGACTTCGCCCTCGAGGACGTGAACCCCGCCTCGGCGAGCCACGGGCTCAGCCTGGGGCCGAGCCACCTGCGCGGGAAGGTCTCGGCCTGGTACTTCGGCCACAGCACCTGAAGCTACTGCCGGGGCCAGTTCGGCTCCCTCGACTACATCCAGGCCGAGCTGGACGCCGAGCCGGCCTCCCGACCGATCCAGATCTTCGGCGTGAACGGCGCCGGCCACGAGTCCGCCAACGCCCTGATGGTCGAGGGCCGCACGCTGCCCCTGCTCCAGGACCTCGAGAGCGTGGACGCCTGGGGCAGCTGGTCGGTGATCTACCGGGACGTGATCATCCTCGACCCCGACGGGGTCGCCACCCACGCGGTGAACCTCTCGGCCTTCCCCCTCGACGATCAGCGCCGCATCGACGCCCTCGAGGCGCTGCTGCGCTACGTCGCCGACGAGCTCTGATCACTCCTGGGGCGAGAAGAGCCAGCGGCCGCCCGGGGTGATCCCCGCGGCCTGCCGGGCCTCGGCGGCCTCGAGCACCGCCTCGGGGTCGGTGGCGATGACCTTGTAGCGGCCCTCGAGCCACGGGACGAGCTGATCGCCGTGGTTCGGGTGATCGAGCTCGTCGATCGTCCCGCCCGGGATGATCTGCTCGCTGCGCGGACCCTCCGGGTCCATCACCGTGAACATCCGCAGCGAGGGCCCGTGGGTGCTGGTGTAGTCGCGGTTGAAGCCCGCGACGTTGATGGTGTGCAGCCCGCCGGGCTCGGGGACGGGCCCGAGGTCGAAGGCGTTGGGGACCCCGAAGACCCCGAAGATGGACTGGAGGTGCGCCCGGTGGATCCGGCCCCAGAGCCACTCTTCCGGATCGTTGCCCAGCCGGCCCTGCAGCTCGGTGACGGCGTCGGCCAGCGCCTGCAGGAGGATCTCCTCCCGGGTCTCGACCGTGCCAGCGGAGTTCACGTTGTCGAAGTAGTGGTTGCGGTCCTCCTCCAGGGCGAAGAAGAAGGCCTTGTGCATGGCCTGGTCCGCCCGGCCGGCCCGGCCGGCCACGGCCGCGCCCGCCGCCGAGAGCTCGTCCCGGAAGGTGGCCTCGATCGCCTGGAAGAGCCACGAGGAGAAGAGGCTGGACGCGATCGCCGCCTCGCGCTCGGCGGCGTCGCTGCTCGGCGCGGCGTCGGTGTCGTGATCGGAGAGGCCGGTGGGCTGGCTGTAGTCCCAGGCCGTGAGCCGGGCGAGGGCGTCGCCGATGCCGAGGGAGGTGACCAGGTCCGCCCGGGCGCCGGCCGCGTCCAGGAGGTGAGGCAGGAGGGCCGCGGCCAGGTCGCTCTTCGTGTCGGTCTGGATCTCGCGCATCCGCTCGAGGGTGACCGGCCCCTCGGCCAGGGCCTCCTCCAGCAGCCGGGTGATCCGGCCGGCGCGCAGGCCGAGGTCGCGGGTGTAGTAGAGGTAGTGGGCGTCGTTGACCGGGTTGCCGTCGGCGGTGGTGCCCACGATGTCGTTGTTGGCGGTGACCAGGAAGCCGCTCGCGGGGTTGTCCGCCTGGGGCAGCTCGTCGACCGGGATGTCCCCCTTCCACTCGTGGGTCCCCTCGCCGGGCATCGGCAGCCAGGGCGGGCTCGCCGAGAGGTCACCGTCGCGGATGGGCACCCGGGCGTAGGGGAAGTAGGCGACCTCACCGTCGATGTCGCCGATGAGCAGGTTCTGGGCGCCCACCTCGAAGTCGAGCCAGGCCGTCTTCGCCTCGGCCACGTTGCCGGCCTTCATGATCCCCAGGGCCGCGCCGATCTCGTTGCTGACCTCCATCCCGGTCCAGCGGCCGGAGATCGCGGTCGCCCCCCGGCTCGGGTCGACGCAGGGCTGGTCCGGATCGGCGAGCTCCTGGGCGCTGAAGCCCTCGGAGGACCAGAGGGGGCCGTGGTGCGGCACGATGCAGAGCTTCTCCTCGTCGAAGCCGTCGCCGTCGAGCGGGCCGCGGGGGAAGCGGACCGTGACCTTCTGGACGGCGACGTCGCTGCCCTGGAAGCGCACCGTGTCCACGCCGGTGACCGTCTCCTGGTAGAGGTCCGAGACGTCGTAGCCCATGGTCGTCACCGACCAGGCGATCTGCTGGTTGTGGCCGATCATGATGCCGGGGGTGCCCGGGAAGGCGACGCCGCGCAGGTTCATCTCGCCCTTCGCCTTCGGGAGCGAGGTCGCGTCGATGTGCACCTCGTGCCAGACCGAGGGCGACCAGAGGGGCAGGTGCGGATCGTCGGCGACGATCACCCTGCCCTCGGCGGTGTGCTCGGCCGAGACGATCCAGTTGTTCGAGCCGGGCTCGGCGCCGAAGAAGCGGTGGAGGTACTCGGGGCCCTCGCGCGCGTCGAGGGCCGCCTGGATCGCCGGCGCCGCCTGGCGCAGGCGCTGGAGGAGGGCGGCGTCGGGCCTCCACTTGCTCCCCAGGGCGCCGCTCCCGTAGTAGCCCGGCAGGGCGAAGGTGGGATCCAGGGGCGCCGAGGGCGCCAGATCGGCGAAGGTCTGGGCGTCGAGGCCCGCGGCCATGGCGGCGCCGCCGAGCTCCACGTCCAGCTGGGCCGAGAGCATCATCGAGAAGAGGCGGCCGATGGCCACCGTGTCCACCGGGGCCCAGTCCGCGGGCTCCTCGGCGCCGTCGAGGACCAGGCCGAAGTCGTACTCCCCGGGCACCGGCGCCCGGGCGCTGCCCATCTCGTCGAGGTAGGCGTTCACCCCCGCGGCGTAGGCCTCGAGGTAGGCCAGGAGGTCGGCGTCGAGAGACTCGACGATGTGCTCGGCCACGTGGCGGCCGTCGGAAGGGTGGGTCATCACCCGCCGGGTCTCCCGGTCCACCGAGCGCACCGCGGGGTTGGCGCCGAAGAGGACGCCGAGGGTGCCCTTGCCGTAGTTGCGGAAGAGGTCCATCTCGAAGAAGCGGTCCCGGGCCTGGATGTAGCCCTGGGCCGTGACGCACTCGAGATCCTCCCGGCAGTAGATGTGGGGGATGCCCCACTCGTCCCGCAGGACCTCCACCTCGTGGGCGATCCCCGGCAGGAGGATCTCCTCCTCCGGCTCGAGCGCCTTGAAGCTGACCTTGCTGCAGCCGGCCAGGCTGGTGGCGAAAAGCGGCGCGAGAGCGAGGAGCAGGAGCGTCTTCTTCATCGGGGCTTCCTTTCGAGGGCGGCGCATTCTCCCGCCCGGCCCCCGATCCGGCAAGGCGGGCCGGACCCCCAGACGATCTGGGTCAACGACCCCGTTCGGCATAGATTGCAGGCTCACCTAGCGGCCCCCCGCCGCCCCTTCGAATCCGAGGGTCTCCCATGCTGCGCCGTCTCCTGCCCACCCTGCTCGGCCTCTCCCTCCTCGCCGCTGCCGGCTGCCCGACCAAGATCGACCGGACGCCAGAGGTGCTGCTCTTCACTGCCGACCCAACCGAACGCGTCGGCGCGGGAAGCGTGACGCTCAGGTGGATCACCCGAAATGCCACCTCCCTCGAGTTGATGGGCCCCAGCGGTGCCATCGACACCGGAATGGCTCTGCCAGGGGACGGTCGGGTCACCGCATTTCTGGACGAGAACGGCGCCTTCTCCTTCACCCTCATCGGAATCGGCGACGAGGGCCTGCGATCGAAGCCCGCCGTGGTCTCGGTTTCAGTGAGCGGGGTCGGGCAACCCAGGATTCTCGAGTTTTCGGCCCAGCCCCCCCGTATTGCCGAGGGCCAGCCGGTGACTCTGACATACCGCGCCGAGTACACGACCTCCGTGGTTTTCCGGGACAGCACTGGGGATGCGATTCTTCGACGGAATGACGCCGAAGGGACGGTCTCCTTCTCACCCACCGCCGACGAGACCTACACCCTCGAAGCCTACGGTCAGTCCGACTGGATGGCATCTGCCACAGTCTTGGTTGAGGTCGATCCAGCACCTGACATCCTCGTTTTCGCTGCGTCACCTGCGGATCCAGTTCTGCTGGAAACACCTGTCGTGATCTCCTGGGAAACCGCTTTCACCGACCGGGTTGTCCTGCGCGACCCCTACGGTACGATCGTAGTGGACTCGGCCACCGAGACGACGGGCACGTACACGACGTCAGCAGCGAGGGCCGCCTCCTGGGAGCTCGAGGCCATCAACTCCCTGGCGACCGCAACCCGCACTCTTTCTCTCGACGCCTTCGGGCCGCCCACCATCGAGAGCTTCGAGGCCGACCCCTCCCTTCCTGTGGCCCCCGGCACAGAGGTCACCCTGAGCTGGACCACCAGTGAGATCGATACGATTCGGATTCTGGACGACGCAGGAGGCGAGGTCCTCACGAGCTCACCCTCCCTCGTGACCAACCACCGGGTCGGCCCCACTGAAACCACGCTCTACACCCTCGAGGGCACGGGGCCAGGTGGAACCGCCACGCGAGAGGTGACCGTCACCGTGCATCCGCTCCCGATAATCGACTCGTTCACCTTCTCCCCTGGGTCCCCCATCGATCCGGGAAGCGACATTTTCCTCGAATGGACCACGACGAATGCCGACAGGGTACGGCTCCTCGACGGCACCGGAGGCGTCCTCGCCGACACCACCCTGGATCTCGACAGCGGCAGGACGGTGGCGATCCCCCTCGACACATCCTTCACTCTGGAGGCCAGCAACGATGTGGGCCAGGCCTCGGCAGCGGTGTCCGTTGAGACCCTGGTGGTCATCGATCGCTTCGAGGCGGTCCCTTCCACCATCCCTCCCGGCGGGGTCGTCGCTGGACAGTGGGATGCCCGGGGAGGGCTGGGCTACAGCCTGACCCGGGATGGCAATATCATCTGCGCCGGTTCCCATGTCGGCCGCGCCGCCTCGAACAGCTGCAGTTTTGCCGCACCGCAGACCGCAGGACCGGCGACTCTCGAGCTGATCATCACTAGCCCGGCTGGCCGGACCTCCACCTCCCAGACAACACTCATGGTCAGCGCCGGCCCGAGGATCGGGAGCTTCACCGCATCCGCCGATTTCATCACCCTGGGCGATCCCATCGACCTCGCCTGGACGGTGCAGAACGACGCCTCCGGCGTGACGCCGACCCTCACCCTCACCGACGATCAGGGGGGCACCCACGACGTCTCGGCGCTGAACGCCAACGCCGACAGCTACAGCTTCACGCCCTCGGCGCCGGGCACCTACGTCTTCACCCTGACCGCCGACACCCCGGGCACGACGGCGGCGTCGGCCACGGCCACGGTGGTGGTCGCGCCCGTGCCCCGGATCCTCTCCCTGGAGGCGAGCCCCTCGCTGCTAGACACCATCCTCGGCATCGATCGCTCGATGATCACCTGGACCAGCGAGGGCGGCGCCTCGGCCTGGCTCTGGGAGCTGGACGCCGGCGGCGCCTCGATCTCACCGGCCCTCTGGCAGAGCACGACTCCGGGCGAGATCGCGGCCTTCGGCCTGCAGGCCGTGCCCACCGCGACGACCACCTACCGCCTGGAGGTCTGGAACGCGGCCGGAGCGACGACCACCGCCGAGGTCACGGTGCGGGTGGACGAGCTGGGCTTCATCTCGACCGGCCTCGCCCCCGCTCAGATCGTCGCCGGCGAGAGCGCGACCCTCTCCTGGCAGGCCAGCAGCCAGGCCACCTCGGTGAGCGTCAACCCGACGCCGGGGATGCTCCTCGAGGCGCCCACCGGCGCCTTCCAGGACATCTCGACCACCGGCACCGAGGTCACGAACCTGACGACCTCCGACTTTAGTTTGGATTACTGGGACGAAGGGGTCTCCCTCGTCAGTCTCCCCTTCGCCTTCCCCTTCTACGGTGAAAGCCTGACGCAGGTAGTCGTCACCACCAACGGCTACCTCGCCTTCGACGCCGGTCTCGCGGATCCTCTCGCGACCAACCCCTCGACCTTTCCGAGCACGGGAGCCCCCCATGGTGGGTTCATCGCTCCCTTCTGGGATGATCTGGATGCCCATGACGGGGGCGCGACGCCGGGCGCCCCCGGCACCCTCTACACGCAATCTGGAACCGATGCGAACGGCAACTACTTCGTCGTCCAGTGGACGAACTACCTCCTCTGGTCCGTCTCGCCTCACGGCGACCTGAACTTCCAGGTCTGGATCTGGGAGGACGGGAGCATCGAGGTCCGCTACGGCACCATGACCTCGGCCTCGAACCAGGCGGCCGCCGATGGCAGCAGCGCCACGATCGGCGTCGAGAGTGTCGATGGCACCACCGGCCACGCCATCTCGGTGAACACCGCCGCGCCCGGCGGCCTCTCGAACACCGGCTGGCGCCTCTCGCCCGCCTCCTTCGGCACCGCCGACACCCACGTCGTCAGCCCTTCGGCCTCGACCGACTACCAGCTCTGCGCCAGCGACGGCACCTCGACGGTCTGTGAGACCCTGCGCCTGGTGGTGGTGAAGCCCGGCGACGTGATGGTGAGCGAGCTGATGCTCTCGCCGGTGGCTGCCCCTGTGCCAGACGGCCAGTGGATCGAGCTCTCCAACACCTCGGCCGAGACCCTCGACCTCTCGGGCTGGATCCTCGGAGACGGCACCGGCAGCCACACCCTCTCCCCCGGCGCCCCCCTGCTGCTCGCCCCCGGGGCGCTCCACGTCCTCGCCTTCGGAGACGACCCCGCCCTCAACGGAGGCATCACCGGCGCCGAGGCCTTCGGCTCGGCCCTCACCCTCTCCCCGGCCGGCGGGAGCCTCACCTTGAGCTGCAGCACCCTGACGGTGGATGCGGTGACCTGGGATGGGACCTGGACCTTCAGCAACGGTGCGGCGCTCCAGGCCGGCGCGCTCACCCCCGGTGATCCGGCGTCGAACGACGGCTTCACTGCCTGGTGTGATGCGGACACGCCCTACGGTGATGGAGATCTCGGGACGCCGGGGGCCCCGAATAGCAGCTGTCCCTAGGAGAGGCCGTGCACGTGCACGTGTACGTGAACGTGCACGTGATTGAGACCTAGCGGATCCGGGCCTGGGGCAGCTCGAAGGGCGCGCCCTCGGGCGTGAGATCGAGCAAGGCCAGGGTGATGTAGGCGGAGAGTCCCCAGAGCACCTCGCCATCCCAGTCGAAGAAGTAGAGGGGATAGGTCCTCCCCTCGTGCTCGACCATCTGGCTGCGCCACCCCTTCGCCTCTCGCAACCTCGCGAAGGGGATGGAGAAGATCCGGGCGACCTCGTCGTCCTGGGGTGTCAGCGGCGGCAGCGCCTCGACCCAGCCGACCACCGGCGTGACCGCCGTGCGGTTGGTGACGGTGGGGAAGGCGTCGAGGCGGCCGAGGAGCTCCACCGAGGCGCGGGGCAGCCCGATCTCCTCCTCGGCCTCCCGCAGGGCGGTGACCTCGGGGCTGCCGTCCCCCGGCTCGGCGTTGCCGCCGGGGAAGGCGACCTGCCCCCGGTGGGTGCCGACGCTCTCGGTGCGGCGGGTCAGCAGGAGCTCGGGCCCCTCCGGGGTCGAGACGATGGGCACCAGCACGGCGGCGTGGCTCTCCCGATCGATCTTCCTGGCCTCCCGCTCCTCGAGGCGCTCTCGCAGCAGCTCACGCATCTTCAGGAGTCTGGGCCCGCGAAGGCCCCCATGCACTGCACGATCTTCACGACGGACTCACAGCTCACAGCTCGTAGCTCGCAGCCCATTCTGACTACTCGGCATCCATGAAGGGGTACCCGGGCGCCACCGGCGGCACGAAGGTCTCCTTGATCGTCCGGGGCGAGACCCAGCGCAGGAGGTTCTGGGCCGAGCCGGCCTTGTCGTTGGTCCCCGAGGCCCGGCTGCCGCCGAAGGGCTGCTGCCCGACCACCGCGCCGGTGGGCTTGTCGTTGATGTAGAAGTTGCCGGCGGCGTGGCGCAGCATCCGCAGGGCGATCTCGATGGCGCCCCGGTCCCGGGAGAAGACGGCGCCGGTCAGGGCGTAGGGGGAGGTCGCGTCGCAGAGCGCCAGGGTCTCCTCGTAGGCGTCGTCGTCGTAGAGGTGCACGCCGACGATCGGCCCGAAGATCTCCTCGGCCATCAGCTTGTCCTGCGGATCCTCGACCAGGGCGATGGTGGGCTCGACGAAGTAGCCCACCGAGTCGTCGGCGTTGCCGCCGCAGACCACCTCGATGCCACTCGAGCTGCGGGCGTGCTCCTGGTAGGCGGCGTTGCGGTCGAAGGCCGCCCGGCCGATCACCGCGCCCATGAAGTTCCGGAAGTCGGCGACGTCGCCCATCTTCAGGCTGGCCACCATCTCGATCAGCCGCGCCTTCAGGGCGGGCCACATCGAGCGGGGGACGTAGCAGCGCGAGGCCGCCGAGCACTTCTGCCCCTGAAGCTCGAAGCCGCCCCGGACGATGGCGGTGGCCACGGCGTCGAGGTCGTCCTTCGCGGAGGGGTGGACGACGATGAAGTCCTTGCCGCCGCTCTCCCCGACGATCCGCGGGTAGGCGCGGTAGCGATCGAGGCGCTCGCCGATCTTGCCGAAGAGGGCCTTGAGCACCGCGGTCGAGCCGGTGAAGTGCAGGCCCGCGAAGTCCGGGCTCTCGAGGGCCCGGTCCACCAGGGAGGCCGGGTCGCCGGTGACCAGGTTGATCACCCCGGGCGGCACGCCGGCGGCCTCGAAGAGGAGCATCAGCTGGTAGGCGCTGTGCATCGCCAGCAGCGAGGGCTTCCAGACCACCGTGTTGCCCATCAGCGCCGGCGCGGCGCAGAGGTTCGCGGCGATGGAGGTGAAGTTGAAGGGGGTCACGGCCAGCACGAAGCCGTCGAGCGGGCGGTAGTCGACCTGATCCCAGAGGCCGCGCACCGAGCCGGGCTGGTCACCGTGGATCTGTTCGGCGTAGGCCGCGTTGAAGCGGAAGAAGTCGGCCAGCTCGCAGGCCGCGTCGATCTCGGCCTGGAAGGCGGTCTTCGACTGCCCGAGCATGGTCGAGGCGTTGATCCGCTGGCGCCAGGGGCCGGCCAGCAGGTCGGCGGCCTTCAGGAAGATCGCCGAGCGGGCCCGCAGGGGCATCGCCATCCACGCCTCCCGCGCGTCCTGCGCGGCGGCGATGGCCTGATCCATGTGCGAGGTTTCACCCCAGTGGTAGCGGCCGATGACGTGGGCGTGGCGGTGGGGCATCACCGCGTCGCGCTGCTCGCCGGTCGTCACCCGCTCGCCCCCGATCACCATCGGGATCTCGAGGACCTCGCCCGACTGCCGGGCGAGCTCGGCCTTGAGGGCCGCCCGCTCGGGGCTGCCCGGCGCGTAGGAGAGCACGGGCTCGTTCACGGGGTGGGGGACTTTCACGCGTGCGTCGATCATGGCCGGGGAGTCTATCGCTTCGGGGGGAGCGATCAACGGGGGCCGAATTGACGCGGCCGGCGCCGATTTGTCAGGCTGGGGAGCGCGTGACCTTCCTCCTTCGTCTGGGTCTCCTGACCCTCCTCCTCGGCGCGGCCGGCTGCATCTCGCCGCCGACCTTCCAGGATCAGCCGGTGGACTGCAGCAGCGACGCGGACTGCGCCTGGATGGAGGGCGGGGCCACCTGCGCCTCCCTGGGCTTCTGCGTCCCCTCCTCCCCGGTCGAGGAGGATGGCGGCGGGGGCGGCGATGGAGGCCGGGACGGCGGCGCCGACGCCGACGGCGGGAGCGATCGGGATGGAGGCAGGAGCGACGGCGGCGCTCCGGACGGGGGCGGCGAGGACGCCGGCTGGACCTGCCCCGATCCCTGCGTCCCCCCCACCGTGGAGATCCTCGAGCCGGCGCAGGACGCCGCGGTCTCCTCTCCCCTGGTCCTCTTCGTGAAGATCGTCGAGGGGTCCCTCCCGATCCAGGAGGTGAGCTGCAACCTGCCGACCTACACGGCCTGGGCCCTCGCCCTCCCCGACTCCGGGGGCTACGCCTGCACCCTCCCCCTCGACGAGGTCGCCATCGGCGCCGGCTTCAGCGTCGCCGTCAACGCCGTGGACGTGATGGGCCACCCCGGCACCACCATCGCCTGGTACACCCGCAAGGACTGAAGAGCCCGCAGCTCATAGCTCGCAGCTCACAGCTGCTATGCTCACCGGATGAAGCGCCTCTCCCCGCTCCCACTGGCTCTCCTCCTCGCCCTGGCCAGCACCGCCTGCCTCGCCCCCCTGGAGCCCTGCACCGAGTGCCCCGACGTCGCGGGCACCTACGAGTTCGTGGCGCAGGAGACCACCGTCGAGTCGGAGAACGGCAACCTCGCCCTCTGCAACGAGGTCTACTACACGGGGGTCACCGACCTGGTGATCCTCCAGCAGAGCGGCTCGGCCCTCCAGCTCACCGGCTACCTCTCGATGGAGGGCACCCTCTACGAGGACGACACCCTCGCCTTCAACCGGGTGGACTTCGGCGAGACCCCGGTCGGCCCCGTCACCGCGCGCATCTCGGCCAACTTCGCCCCCGAGAACGGCCGCAAGATCATCAAGGGCCGCCTGCGCTTCGACATCCAGGAGCACGACTGCGACGTCTGGTCGGTCCTGACGATGACCGAGGTCCAGTAGCGAGCACCCCCGTGCGCGTCTCCCTCCTCCTCGCGCTGCTGCTCGCGCCGCTCCTCGCCGGCTGCCCGCCCATCCAGCCCTGCACCGATTGCCTGGAGGTGGCCGGGGAGTACCTCATCCGGGCCCAGCCCATCGACGGGCTCTCGGGGGGCGGACCGGACAACCCCTGCGGCGCCGTCGCCTTCCCCGGCGTGAACGATCGCCTGCTGATCACCCAGGCCGGCTCCCAGCTCACGGCCAGCGGCTGGATGGAGCTCGACGGCACCCTCTACGAGGACGACAGCCTGATCCTGGGACCCGAGCACTACCTCCAGACCGCCCAGGGCGAGGTGCTCCTCAGCCTCACCGGGCTCTTCGTCCCGGCCCGGGACGGCTGGGTGGTGCAGGGTCAGGTCGTCTTCGACATCCCGATGCAGGCCTGCACCACCAGCACGCCGCTGGAGCTGGTCCAGCAGCCCTAGCGCGAGGCGGGTCGGCTGATCCATATTGCTCCGCTATGGCCAACCGACGACCCACCGAGATCCAGCTCTCCGGCCGCATCCTCTACCTGACCGGCGATCCCTCGCTCGTCAGGCAGCAGCTCGAGTCCGGCGAAACCCTCCCCTGGGACCCCGCGCGGCCCCGGATGGACAACATCTCCACCGACGAGATCACCCCGGGGTGGGTCTGCTTCTACTACGACGAGACCCTGGGCGAGTACGTCTACGTGGGGATGCGCGAGAAGGCGGTCCAGAAGGATCAGGTGAAGTCCTTCGGCGCCGACGTCGTCGTCTCCGGCCTCTCCAAGGGCTGCGGCTCCTCCCGCGAGACCGCCCCCTACGCCGAGGTCTGGGCAGGCGTAAAGCTGGTGATCGCCGAGACCATCGAGAAGATCTACGGGCAGAACTCGGTGAACGTCGGCCTGCTCACCAGCACCGACTTCGGGCTCGTCCCCCGCATCCTCGCCGGCGAGAAGATCCCGCTCTCCGAGTTCACCAGGGGGATGGATCCGATCTCGACGGCCATCGTCGAGCACGGCGGCCTCTTCCCCTACAACGAGGCGCGCCTCGCCGGTGAGATCGCCCCGCCGAAGATCGAGACCGCCGCCCGGCCGATGACGATGGTCGAGAAGATCGTCGCCCGGCACGCCATCGCCGACGCCAAGACCGGCGCGCTCGGCATCCCCGCGGTGAAGCCCGGTGACGCCCTCTTCGTGCGCACCGACGTGCGCTTCTCCCACGAGTACGTCACCCCGATGGCGGCCTCCCTCTTCCTGCAGTCCCTCGGCGAGGACGCGAGGGTCAGCGAGCCCGAGAGCGTCTTCGCCTTCCGGGATCACCTCACCTTCCTGGGCCAGGTCATGCCCGAGGAGCAGCGGAAGATGGGCCTGCTCGAGCGGGCCGACGGCCTGGCGACGACCCAGCAGGGCTTCGCCGAGAAGCAGGGCATCAAGCTCTACGGTGAGGTGGAGGGCGGCGGCTCCGAGGCGATCTGCCACAACGCGATCCTCGAGGACATCGGCCTGCCCGGGCAGATCATCCTGGGCACCGACTCCCACACCTGCACCGCCGGCGCGTTCGGCGCCTTCGCGTTCGGGGTCGGGAGCACCGACATGGCCAACGCCTGGTACACCCGCGACGTCCGGGTGAAGGTGCCCGAGACCATCAAGGTGCACCTGAAGGGCCAGCGGAGGAAGGGCGTCACCGCCAAGGACGTGATCCTCCTGGTGATGGCCCAGGACTACATCAAGAGCGGCAAGGGCATCGGCCAGGTGCTCGAGTTCTGCGGCCCCGGCCTCGCCGACCTCGGCATGGACGAGCGCGCCACCCTCACCAACATGGCCGTGGAGGCCGGCGGGTTCACCGGCATCTGCGAGGCCGACGAGAAGACCCTGGAGTGGCTGCAGTGGATCCGCCCGGGCGTCGACCTCGAGGCCGCCCGCGCCGGCATCGTCGCCTCCGACGAGGACGCCTCCTACGTGCACACCGTCGAGTTGGACCTCGGCGACATCGAGCCGATGGTCGCCACCCCCGGCGATCCCCGCAACGGCATCCCGCTCTCCACCCTCGACGCCGTCGAGGGCGGCCCGGTGAAGATCGACATCGCCTACGGCGGCTCCTGCACCGGCGGGAAGATGGAGGACATGGACCTCTACGCCTCGGTGCTCAAGGCCGCCCTGGCCGAAGGGAAGAAGGTCGCCGAGGGCGTGGACCTCTTCATCCAGTTCGGCTCCCAGAAGATCCGCAAGTACGCCGAGGAGAAGGGCTACATCGAGGTCTTCGAGGAGGCCGGCGCGCAGCTGATCAACCCCAGCTGCGGCGCCTGCATCCGGGCGGGCCCGGGCGTCTCCTACAGCGAGGAGACGGTGAGCGTCTCGGCGATCAACCGGAACTTCCCGGGCCGCAGCGGCCCCGGCAAGGTCTACCTGGCCTCGCCGCTCGTCGTCGCCGCCAGCGCCATCGCCGGCCACATCGTCTCTCCCGACGCACTCCTGGCCTAGCTCCACCGCAGCTCCTCGGGGCACCTCGCTGGCCCGTCGCCACGGCGAGGAGTAGATTGGCCCTTGTTGAGCGCGCCGGGAAAAAGACGGCTGGTCTTCGTCCAGTTCTCGCCTACCACCGAGGGGAGCCGGCGCTCGCCGCTCTTCTTCTCCACGGCGATCTACCAGCTCAAGGCCTACCTGGAGAGCGATCCGGTCCTGAAGGAGCGCTACGAGCTGGAGATCCGCCTCATCGAGGAGCCGGGGCAGAGCCGCTTCAAGGACTGCGACGCCTACTACATCGACACCCTGCGCACGCTGCTGGCCGGGGACCCCGACGTGCTGGCCTTCAGCCTCTACGTCTGGAACCTCGACAGCGCCCTGAACCTCGCCCGGGCGCTGCGGCCCATGCGCCCGGACCGCCTCCTCCTCGCCGGGGGTCCCGAGATCTACGAGCGGCCCCGCTTCGTCGAGAGCTACCCGGAGTTCGACCTGCTCCTCGAGGGTGACGGCGAGCTCCCCCTGCAGCGCACCCTCCACGCCCTCCTCGAGCGCGAGCCCCCCCTCGAGGGCATCGAGGGCCTCTCCTTCCGGGACGCGAGGGGCGAGTGGGTCCACAACCGCTCCAACCTCCAGACCCTCGACCTCGACGAGATCCCCAACTTCTACGCCGAGCACCCCGAGCAGCTCTACGGTCAGGCCAACTACATGACCACCCGGGGCTGCTCCTTCGCCTGCACCTACTGCCTCTGGGCCAAGCAGCGCTTCCGCGCCCGCTCTCCGGCGACGATCCTCGCCGAGCTGGAGACCATCCTCTCGGCCGAGGCCGTCGACAGCCTCTCGATCTGGGACTACGACCTCCTCGAGGTCTTCGAGAACGAGCCGGAGCTGGGCACCACCTTCATCGAGTTCTTCGAGCGGCACCGCCGCGCCCCCCTCCACTTCTTCTCCACCGCGGAGCACCTGGCCGCGGCGCCGGTCGAGCTCCTCACCGAGCGCCTCAACGTCGGCCGGATCAGCGTCGGCGTGCAGTCGTGCAACCCCGAGACCCTCCTGGCGGTGAACCGGCCCTGGGCGGCCGATCCCCTGGAGCACCTGGCCCGGGTGGACGACCACCTCCGGACGCTGATCTCGATCCAGCTCGTCTACCCGATGCCGGCGGAGACCCCGGAGACCTTCCTCGAGCTGGTGCGCTCCCTGACCCGCCTGGGCTACTTCCGGATCCAGATCTTCCCGCTGATGGTCCTGCGGGGGACCTCGATGTCGAAGCACGCCGACCGCTGGGGTCTCGAGCACCTCTCCGCCCCGCCCTACTACTGCTACCGGACCCCCAGCGCGGCGCCGGACTCGGTGTGGACGGTCACCGGGCTCGCCCGGGTCCTCGAGATCATCGAGACCCGCTCCGCTCCCCTCGACCCCGGCGAGCGGCTCCTGCGCTGGTACCGCGCCCACCCGGGGCTGGTGGACGACTTCATCGCCCGCATCGCCGCCGGGGACGAACCCGAGGCGATCGCCCTCGACACCCTGCGCGAGGCCCTCCCCGAGCTGGCCCCCTCCGAGCCGGTGCCCGAGTACGAGCCGGAGCCGGAGCCTGAACCCGAACCCGAACCCGAGCCGGAGCCCGAACCGGAGCCCGAGCCGGAGCCGGAGCTCGAGTCCCCGGACACGGGCCGACCTCCCCCGGTGGACTGGAACGACATCGGGGACGAGGTCATGCGCCTGCTGGCCGAGACCTGGCCGCCGGGGGTCGAGGTGAGCTTCGGCGAGGAGCACATCGCGCTGACCCTCTATCCCGAGCGCGGCCCGGCCCAGCTCGTCCTGCGCCGCTCGGCCTCGGGCGAGCCCTACTACCGCGCCACCTCCCGCTACGAGCTCTCCTACGGCGGCGCCTTCCCGGACCTCGGGATCGTCGACCGGATCGCCGAGCTCCTCGAGGGCATCGCGCCCCCCCGGCAGGGCGAAGAGGAGGGAGCGTGAGCGGCCCCCGCCTCCATGTGCCCCTCAAGGCCGTGGACGAGGTCGGCCCCCTGGTCGAGGCCGGCGCCGGCTCCTTCTACGCCGGCCTCATCCTGCCTCGCCCCGGGGGGGGAGGACGCCGCGGCGGATCCCGCGAGCTGCCTGGTCAGCCGGCGTGCCCACCCCAGCAACAACTTCCAGCGGGTGGAGGACTTCCTCGAGGCCCAGCGCCAGCTCCACGCCGCGGGCAGATCCCTCTTCCTCACCCTCAACGAGCACAGCAACCCGCCGGAGGTGGTGGACCGCATCGAGGCCCTCCTCCAGCAGCTGGTCTCGAGCCCGGGGCTCACCGGCGTCATCGTCGCCGACCTCGGCCTCGCCCGCTTCCTCTCGGAGCGCTTCCCCGAGCTGATCCTGGTGGCCAGCACCGGCCTCGCCCTCTCCAACAGCGGCGCGGTGGAGCTGGTGCGCCGCCTCGGCATCCGGCGGGTGGTCTTCCCGCGGATGCTCCACCTGGAGGAGATGGCCGCCCTGGTCGAGCGCTGCCCCGAGGTCGAATTCGAGACCTTCGTGATGAACGACCGCTGCCCGAACGTCGACGGGCTCTGCAACTTCGTCCACTGGGAGGTCGGTGAGACCCACTTCCCCAACCAGTGCCGCTTCGTCCGCCTCGACGGCGCCACGGGTCCCGACCAGCGCCCCGGCAACTTCAACCTCTCCCTCCGCTTCCGGGAGGACGCCTGCGGCGCCTGCTCCCTCCACGCCCTGCGAGAGGCCGGCGTGCAGCACCTGAAGATCGTCGGCCGGGATCGGGGGCTCGAGAACAAGCGGCAGGCGGTGAGCTTCCTGGCCGGGCTCCTCGAGCGGCTGGCGGCCGGCCCCCTCCCCGCCGGCGAGTTCCACGCGCTCGCCCGCGAGCGCTACGCCGAGACCTTCGGCCGGGCCTGCACCCCCGACCAGTGCTACCTTCCCGGCGAGGGTGAGGCCAAGGAGCCCGCGGCCTGATCGGACCCCTCGAGGGCCGCTCACCCCGGAAGCGACGGTAGCTCGATGGAACAGGCCCTCTTCGTCTCCTGCCTGGACGATCTGCGACACGCCCACACGCGGCGCTACGATCGGATCTACTTCGGGGTCGAGGTCTGCCACTGGCTGATGCCGAGCCCCCTCCAGCTGCGCTCGGCCCTCGACTTCGCGAAGCTGCAGGGCCTGCCGCTCACCCTCGTCACGCCCGTCCTCCCCGAGGTGGGCCTCGAGCGCGTCCGCCCCCTCCTCGCGCTCCTCCCGCCGGGCAGCGAGGTCGTGGTGAACGACCTGGGGCTGATCCCCGACGTGAGCGAGGCCGGTCACCACCCCCTCCTGGGGAGGATCCTGCTCAAGGTGAAGCGCGACCCCCGGATCGGCGCCGAGGATCTGGAGCACCCGGGCCTGGCCGCGCACCTGCGCGCGTCGAACGTGACCAACCACGCCTTCCAGGCGCTGCTGCGCTCCCTGGGCATCCAGCGCATCGAGCTGGACAACGTGCAGCAGGGCTACGACCTCGACCTGCCCGACGATCTGCGCACCTCGCTCTATCGCCCCTACGTCTCGGCCGCCGTCACCCGCCGCTGCGGCCTGAACTTCAGCGAGGGGAACACCGATCTCCTCTGGCGGGACGGGAGCTGCCGGGAGCACTGCCAGGAGACCCAGCTGGAGGTGAGCACCCTCAAGCAGGTGGGCTCGACGAAGGTCTGGGCCTCCTACCAGGCGCGAGGGGCCAGCCTCTTCTACGCCAACCACGCCGAGCCGGAGGACACCGAGGGCTGGAACCTCGACCGGGAGGTCCACCTCCCCCGCCCGCCGGTCTTCGCCTCCCTGCCGCCGGACGAGGCCGAGCCCGCCTGGGACAGCGCCTACCGCGAGCAGGGCCTCGAGGTCGCCTGGAACCACGCCGAGGCCGACCCCCTCCTGCTCGAGCTCGCCGGCCGGGAGCCTCCCCTCGAGGGGGCGAACGCCCGGGCGGTGGAGCTCGGCTGCGGCACCGGCCGCAACGCCGCCGCCCTGCAGGACCTGGGCTTCGAGGTGCTGGGGATCGAGCGCTCGCCGGCGGCCCTGGCCCTGCTCCGCGAGCACCACCCGGCGGTGCAGGCGGTGCTCGGGGACGTGCTCGAGTTCCCCCTGGCCGACGACGCCCACGCGCTGGTGGCCGACTACGGCTGCCTCCATGCCCTCGCCCCCTCCCGCTGGGGGCGCTACGCCGAGCGGGTGAAGGCCACCCTCGCCCCGGGGGGCCGCCTCCTCCTCTTCGCCCGCCGGCTCCCCGAGGGTCACGCCCCCGAGGCCCCCGTCTTCGTCGTACCGGGCGGCCTCCCCGAGTGGGGCCTCTCGGAGGCCCACGCCCGTGAGCTCTTCGGGCCCTCCCTCTCCCTGGAGGAGGTGGTCCCCTACGAGGGCGCCGCCCACGCCTCCGGCGTCGAGCAGTTCAACTACTTCCTCTTCCGGAGGATCGCGTGAGCCTCACCCCCCTCAAGGGCTTCACCCCGGCCGCCTCGACGCCTCGCCTCATCGCCGGCCCCTGCGCCGCCGAGACCCGGGAGCAGGTCCTGGAGGCGGCCCGCGCGCTGGCGGGGACGCCGGGGCTGATGTGGTTTCGCACGGGGGTCTGGAAGCCGCGCACCCGCTCGGCGAGCTTCGAGGGCGCGGGCGAGCCGGCCCTCGCGTGGCTGGCCGAGGTCCGGGAACTGGGGCTCGAGCCCTGCCTGGAGGTCGCCCTCCCGCGGCACGTGGAGCAGGCGCTGGCCGCCGGCATCGACTGCTTCTGGATCGGCACCCGCACCGTGGGCAGCCCCTTCGCGGTGCAGGAGCTGGCCGACGCCCTCGCCGGCTGCGGCGAGGTCTCGCTCCTGGTGAAGAACCCCCTGAGCCCCGACCTGGGCCTCTGGCTCGGCGCCCTCGAGCGCCTGGAGCGCGCCGGGCTCACGCGCCTGGGCGGGATGCACCGCGGCTTCCTGATGCACTCCCAGGAGGGCCAGCCCCGGGGAGAGCGCTATCGCTTCAGCCCCCGCTGGCGCCTGGTCCTGGCGCTGCGCCGCCTCCTGCCCGACCTGCCGATCTTCGCGGACCCCAGCCACCTCGCCGGCCACCGCGAGCTCGTCGGCGAGGTCGCGCAGATGGCCCTCGACCTGGGCCTGGACGGCCTGATGCTCGAGGTCCACCCCCGGCCGGACGAGGCCCTCTGCGACGCCGAGCAGCAGCTCGATCCGCCCGGGCTCGGCCGGCTCCTCGGCGAGCTGATCCTGCGCCGGCCGGAATCGCCGGCGCCGGCCTTCGGCAGCGAGCTCGAGAAGCTGCGGGCGGCGATCGACGAGGCCGACGCCGCCATCCTCGAGGCGGTGGCCCGCCGGCTCGGCATCGTCGAGGAGATCGCCCGGCTGAAGCAGGGGGAGCGGGTGACGCCCTTCCAGCGGGCCCGGATGATCGAGGTGCTCGAGAGCTGGCGGGAGGCGGGCACGAGGCTCGGGCTCGACGACCGGCTCACGACCGAGCTCTACGAGCTCCTCCACGAGGCCGCCCTCGAGGTGCACTGGAAGCGCTGAGCCGCTCGAGGACCCGCTCGGCCAGGGTGAGCACGCCCTCGAAGCCGAGGTGCGGCCTCGGGCGCAGGGGGTGGGTGTCCACCTGCGGATAGCCGAACTCGAGCACCGGCAGCTCGGGCGCCCGGCCCGCGATCGCCCGCGCCTCCCAGGCGCTGCCGATCAACAGATCGAGGGGACCCCGCGTCTCGGCCTCCTCCACGGCCGCCTGGAGCCGCTCCACGCTGGGGTCGAAGAGGAGGCGCTCGACCCGCGCCTCGACGAGCTCCTGCTCCGGCAGCCCCTCCGGGCCTCCCCGGCTGCGGCAGAAGGCCGTGTCGACCTCGAGGCCGAGATCGTCGGTGAGGCAGCGCACCATCCCCGGGAGCCACTCCCGGGTGGCGGCGATCATCACCCGCCGGCCGAGCAGGCGATCGGCGACCGTCTCGAGGCGCTCGAGGATCCGCTCCTGCTCACGGCCGATGAGCTCGGCCAGGTGGGGCCCCCTCCCCCGCGCCTCACCCAGCGCCTGCAGCCAGGCGCTGCTCCCCTCGAGGGAGAGGGGCAGGGGCAGCTCGAGCGCCGCCGTCTCGCTCGCCCGCCGCAGCCGCTGGGCGGCCTTGCGGGCCCCGGGCAGCGCGATCAGCTGCTCGCAGGCCGCCACCCGCTGCAGCTCGGGCCAGGGCGCGCCCGAGAGCCAGGGGGGAAGGAGCTCGAGGCCGAGGAGCCCGGCCAGGCGCGCCAGCTCGAGGAGGTCTCCCTCGACGTCGCCCTCGCTGCGGTGCGCCAGGTAGCCCAGCAGCCCGAGGGTGTCCGGCTCGACGGCCGGGGCCTCGGCGCAGGCGCCGGCCAGCTCCGCCAGCAGCACCTCCCAGGCGTCCTCGTAGCTCCGGTCGAGGTGGCGGGTGCGGGCGGCGAGCACCGGCACGCCGTGCCGCTTCTGCAGGGCCCGGGCGACCGCTCGCAGATCCTCCCCGGCCAGGAGGTAGCGGGGCAGCTCCGAGAGCAGCACCAGCGAGGGCGCGATCCGGGCGAAGGCGCCGTCCGCCGTGCTCATCACCTCGGACTCGGTGCCCATCACCATCTGGGTGTAGGGGTCCCGGGTGACCCAGAGCCGGTTCGGCGCGTCGGGGCGCGTGAGGGTCTGGCGCAGGTCGTGATCGATCATCTGCGCCCGGAAGGCCTCCTCGATGCAGGACGAGCCCCGGTAGAGGAGCAGCGCGTCGGGGATCGCCCCGGCCACCATGAAGACCCCGTCCATGAAGGAGGGGGTGGTGCGCAGGGTGTCGTCCCGGGGTGGCGCCTCGCTCATGTCCTGACCTCCGGTCCGCGGAAGGCCGCCAGCCTGCGGCGCGAGTCCAGCCGCCGCAGCAGCCCGCGGAGCCGGCCGTGGCCGCGGCGATGGCCGGCCTCCCCCATCTCCAGGAGCTGGATGCCCACCGGCGCCGCGCCGGCCGCCCAGATCTCCCGGCCGGCGTTGTGATCGCAGTAGACGAGATCGAGGGACGCGTCGGCGACGAGCCGGGCGAGCTCGACCTCGTCCTCGACCCGCAGGCGGCGGGGCCCTCCGCCGGAGGCGTCCGTGGGCTCGTCGTCGCCGCCGAGCTGCACCAGGACGAGCTCGGCGCCGGGGAAGTCCAGGAGCTCCTCCACCGAGGCGCCGTAGAAGAAGCGGGGATCGAGCACCTCCTCGAAGCTGCCCTGATCGAAGAGCACGCCGATCCGGATGGGCTGCTCCGAGGCGCGCAGCCCGGGCAGCGCGCTCGCCGCGCCCGCCTCGCCGCCGAGGTCGCGGCCGAGGAAGCGATGGATCGCCTCCAGCCACCGGCGCAGGCCCCGCGGCCCGTAGGGTAGCGCCAGCTCCAGGTAGGGGAGCTCGAAGCCCTCGAGGAAGCGGGTGAAGGTGTGGCGGATCGGCTCCCAGGGAGAGACGAGGGTCAGGGCCGCCTGGCCGAAGCGCGCCTCGGCGTCCGCGCCGCGGTAGGGGAGCACGACCTCCCCCAGGGCGAGGCCGTGCCGCTCGAGGGTGCCGGCCAGATCCGCGATCCAGGGGGCCTCGGCCGGGCCGTAGCCCACCAGGTTGATCCGGGGCGCCCCCTGCAGAGCGGCCGCCGCGCCCTCCTGCGCCTGCACCCGCTCCAGGAACTTGTGCCACCAGTTGCGCGACTGCGGCTCCTCGAAGCCGGCGAGCACCGGCTCCAGGAAGAGCGCGTCGCTGGCCGCGGGCTCGACGCAGCGGCGGCAGGCCGCCTCGGGGGCGTCCCCCACCATGTGGAACTCGCAGCCCTCCATCACCCGGGGCCGGGTGCCGGGGAAGCGGCGCACGGTCTGATCGACGATCTGCGCCAGGGTGCGCTCACCGCCGGTGACCGAGATCGTCTCGTCCAGCCCGGTGACCCGCACCCGCTCGATCTCCATGCGCTCCCGGGGATCGTGACCCCGCCAGGGGCGGAAGCTCGTCTCGATGCTCCGTCCGAGGGCGCCGGTCCCCATGGCGCACTCCCGCGAGGCGTGGAGCACCATCGGGTCGCTGTCGCGAAGGAAGTTCGCCTCGGCGGTGAGGCCAAAGGTGTCGGCGTCGCCCCAGGCGGAGAAGAAGCGGCTGCTGGCGTGAGGATCGACGCCGGCCCGGTAGCAGGCCGAGATGAGGCTCTGGCGTTGCCGCGCGGGCTCTCCCCCGGACTCCGGGGAGGGCTCGCTGGCCGGCGCCTCGGGGGGTGGGCCGGCGGGCGGCTCGGGGGGATCGTCCTTCGGCACCCGGGCCCAGCCCTGGCGGCCGCCGAGGGTGCGCAGGAGCAGGAAGGTGAGGGCGGTGAAGACCTCCGCCTCGAGCGGCCCCTGCGGGATCAGCCGGCCACCGGCGAGGGCGAAGCCCTCGCTCTCCTCTCCGGTCTCGCGCAGCAGCACCTCTCCCGCGGCGCCGCCCTCGTCCTCGAGCAGGAAGCGCACGGCCTCCCCCTCGGCCTCCTCGAGCGCCCTCAAGCACCAGCCGGACCAGAAGGGCCGGCCCAGGGGCAGGAGCCCGGCGATGGCGTCGCCGATCGCCTCGGGGGTGAAGGGGATCGGCTCTCCCGGGAGCTCCGGGGCGAGCCAGGGAGCGAAGCCCGCCTCGAGGGCCTGCGTCAGGCGGCGGTGGAAGGCCTCCAGCTGGCGGCGGCTCGCCTCCCCCCGGGGCAGGCCCTCGCCGCCGATCAGGCGCCAGGCCCCCAGCCCGAGGACCGGCCCCTCCCGGGAGGCGGCGCCGGCCAGCTCGAGGATCATCGCCCGCCGGTGGCTGCCCTCACCCCAGGCCAGCTCGAGGCTGCCCTCGGCGGTGGGCCGCAGCCGGGCGGGGCCCTCGCTGCGCGTGCCGAACTTCTCGGCGAGGTGAGAGAGGACCGAGTCCAGGGGCGGCGGTGCCGAGAACATCTGGGCTCACGACCCCCGCTGGCTCCCGGACCGCGCGGCCCGGGCGTGCTCCTGGAAGAGGGCCCGCAGCTCGACGTCGGAGAGCGGGGTGGGCACGATCCGCTCGAGGGCCGCCTCGTCGGCGATCGCCTCGAAGATCGTCACGAGCGCTCCGCTGGCCTCGCCGGTGGCCCCCTCGCCGCTCCGGAAGAGGGGCTCGCCCTCGAGCTCCGAGAGCACCACCTCCTCGGAGAAGGGGAGGTGACCCACCAGGCGGGTCTGCAGGGCCTCGGCGAAGCGCTCGAGGAGGCGCAGCTCCTCCGGGCTTCGCACCTTGTTCCCGATGATCCCGGCGACCCGGGCCTGGCCGATGTCGGAGAGGTTGTCGACGCCGCGGGCGATGTTGTTGGCGGCGTAGAGCGCCATGTACTCGGCGGAGGTGATGAGGAAGACGTCCGAGGGGATGTCCTCCCGCAAAGGCGTGGCGAAGCCACCGCAGACCACGTCCCCCAGGACGTCGAAGAAGGCCAGGTCGTAGGTGCGCTCGAGCTCCATGGACTCCCGCACCATCTCCAGCACCAGGCTCACCGCGCGGCCGGCGCAGCCGGTCCCCGGCTCGGGCCCGCCGGTCTCGATGACGTCGACCCCGGTGGGGGTCGAGACGATGAGCCGTTGCAGATCCTCGGGCCCCATCCGCCCGACCAGGCGGAGGAACTCCTGCATCACCGTGGGCACGGGCTCCCCCCGGTGATGGGCCAGGGTCGAGTCGTGCTTCGGATCGCAGCCCACCTGCAGCACCCGCAGATCGCGGCTCGCGCCCACCGAGGCGAGGCCCGAGCAGAGGGTCGACTTCCCGATCCCTCCCTTGCCGAAGAGGATGATCCTTCGCACGCTTCCTTTTCCGATCCGCGGGTCGTTTCGTCCACCGACGAGGCCACCCGGCCTCCCCGGGAGCGGGTCATCCTAAACCAGAGATCATGATTCCCGAACAGTCGCTGGCGCCGCGGACGTGCCCGGATGCAAGGAAGGGTGAGGGAACATAGCCCTAACTATGCGACCGAGGCCTGACGCCGCAGGCGGGTGCGGCCTGCAAGCCAGAGGCGTCCGGGAATCTTGATTTCTGGTTTAGTATGGGGCCCCGGAGGCCCGGTGCCCAGCAGATCACCCTCCATTCGATGCGCTACAATCGCCGGGTGAACCATCGCCTCTCCCTCGCCCTCGTCCTCCCGGCCCTCCTCCTGACGATCCTCGCCGCCGCCTGCTCCGACACCGGCACCGGCGTCTGCCCGGACACCGACGAGGACGGGGTCTGCGACCTGAACGAGGCCTGCCCGGGCGGCGACGACAAGGTCGACACCGACCTGGACGGAGTGCCGGACGACTGCGACAGCTGCCCCCTGAACTGGCCCGACGACTCGGACCTCGACGGCACCTGCGACGTCGACGACCTCTGCCCCGGCCACTCCGACCTCCTCGACGGGGACGGCGACGGTATGCCGGACGACTGCGACCGCTGCCCCCTCGACAACCCCGACGACTCGGATGGCGACACCCGCTGCGACAGCGACGATGTCTGCCCCGGCGGCGACGACCGGCAGGACTCCGACGGCGACGGCACCCCCGACGCCTGCGATCTCTGCCCGAACGACACGACCGGCGACTCCGACCTCGACGGGGTCTGCGACAGCGTGGACCTCTGCCCGGGCTTCGACGACGGCGTCGACTCCGACGGTGACGGGATCCCCGACGGCTGCGACACCTGCAGCTCCGCCTTCGACACCGACGGCGACTCGGTGCCGGACGACTGCGACGCCTGCCCCGGCTTCGACGACGCGATCGACGCCGACCTCGACGGCGCGCCGGACGGCTGCGACCTCTGCCCGGGCTTCGACGACCGGACCGACGCCGACGCCGACGGGATCCCCGACGACTGCGACCTCTGCCCCGCCGGGCCCAACGGCGTCGACACCGACGGTGACACGGTCCCCGACGCCTGCGACGCCTGCCCGGGCTTCGACGACCGGATCGACCTCGACGGCAACGGCCGCCCCGACGGCTGCGACCCGGCCCTGCCCGCCCCCACCGGGGTCCGGGCCAGCGGCGACGTCTGCAGCTGGGGCGTCTTCTGGGACGCGGTCACCGACGCCACCTCCTACGAGGTGGGCTGGTTCTGCAGCGGCTCCTACCAGGGAGACGGCTGCTCCACCGACGCCGACTGCGACTTCACCCTGGTCTGCGTGGGGAGCAGCCCGCCGAGGGTCTGCACCGCCCCGACCGCCCACTCGACCACCGGCACCAGCGTGATCCTGGAGAACACCGCCATCGTCACCGGCGGGCAGTGCCTGGTGGTGGACATGGTGGTGAGGGCCTGCGGCGACGCCGGCTGCAGCGAGTGGGTGCACGTCCCCGCGAGCGGCCTGCCCCTGGCCTGCGGCGGCGGCTGCTGCGTGTAGGAGAGCACGGTGTTTCGCCTGCTCGAGGAGCGGCCCGGCTCAAAGGGGGCACCGGGCGCCGCCACCGAGCTCGAGCCCGCGGAGCTCTCGGGCGCCACCGGCCCGCGGATCGTCTGCGCGGGCTGCCTGCACGTCCTCACCCGCGGGAGCGAGCGCATCCCCGTGGAGGGCGAGCACGAGCACGTCCGGGTGAACCCCTTCGGCTACGCCTTCCGCTTCGCCTGCTTCGCCCGGGCGCCGGGCTGCGTCCTGCGGGGCGAGGCGGAGCGCACCGCCACCTGGTTCCCGGGCCGCGCCTGGCGCTACGCCCACTGCGGCGGCTGCGGCGGACACCTGGGCTGGCACTGGGAGCAGCTCGCCGGCGAGGGGAGCTTCTTCGGGCTGATCGTCCCCCGCATCACCGAGCTACGCGACGCCCCCGAGGCCTGAAGGCCGAGCTTCAGCGGCAGACCGAGAGGTAGCGGGTGGTCCCGAAGACCTCGTGGGGCTCGACCTTGCAGTGGCGCCCCCCGCTGCAGTCGGCGTCGACGCAGCAGCGGGCCAGGCAGACCCCGGCGCCCAGGTCGCAGACCCCCGAGGCGCACTCGGCGGGGTGGGTGCAGGGCGCGCCGACCACCCCGGTGGCCGTATCCGGCGCCAGGAGGCAGAGGTCGAAGTCGCCGTAGGCTCCGTAGTTCTGCTTGCCGCAGAAGTGCCGGCGGCCGTTCACCGCGCCGGCGCAGTCGGCGGCGGTGCAGCAGGGAAGCGTGCAGTAGTCGAGGACGCAGTCGTTGGCGTCCTGCTGCCGGTCGTAGTCCCCGCACCAGGCGTTGGCGTCGGCCGGACAGCTCGCGGGCGTGGCGCAGGAGGTGTCGTAGGAGACCACCGCCGAGCAGAGCCCCGCCCGGCAGCTCTGGGTGGGCGCGGCCGGGGGCGTGGCGCAGCCGGCGGTGCCCAGGTCGTCCGCCGGCGCGCCGGCCAGGCAGGCCAGGCGCCCGCCGGAGACCACCGAGCAGACCTCCCCCGGGCAGTGGGCGCCGGTGCAGCAGCTCTCCTTGCAGACCCCGCCCTCGCAGACGCCGCTGCGGCACTCGGCGTCGGCGATGCAGGGCGCGTGGGCCCGGGCGGCCAGGCCCAGGGCGGCGTCGGGCTGGCAGAGGCGCAGCATGCAGCCGGAGCAGGCGGCGTCGGGGTCCTTCTCCGGGCGGCAGACCCAGCCCGCCGGGCAGTCCGCCTGGCGGCAGCACTGCGCGCTGCAGAGGGTCCCGCCGCCGAGATCGTCGACGCCCAGCCCCGAGGCGCAGGCGGTGCAGATCCCGCCGGGGCAGGGCTGGCCCACGTCACCGTAGTCCACCGCCGAGCAGCGCCCGCTGCCGGGATCGCAGGTCTGGCCGTGGGGGCAGTCGTACTCGCGGTTGCAGCCCGCGACGCAGTAGCCGCCGGCCTCGGGCAGCCCGCCGCCGTCGGTGTCACAGACCGTGCTCGGCGGATTGCACGCCGCGTCCGAGAGGCAGTCGCGCGCCTCGCAGTGGCCGGCCGAGGGCCCCGAGAGGAGGCAGCGCTGCGCCGCCGGGCAGTCGGCGTGGGAGGTGCAGCCCGGCACGCAGGCGCTGCCCTGACAGACGAAGCGCGGCGGCGCGCAGTCGGCGTCGGCGCCGCAGCTCGAGGGCAGACAGATCCCGCTCGCCAGGTGGCAGCTCTCGCCGCCGGCGCAGTGCCCGTCCGAGGTGCAGCCGGGCTCGCAGAGCTCGGCCACGCAGCGCGGGGCGCCGTCGGGGCAGTCGGCGTCGGTCCCGCAGGGGGGCATGCAGAAGCCGGAGGTGGGGCTCGCCGGATCGAGATCGCAGCTCGGCCGGTCGGCCAGCTCGCAGTCGGCGTGGGCGGCGCAGGGCGGGTGGCAGCGGCCGTCGAGGCCACAGTTGGGCAGGGTGAGGTCCCGGCACTCGCTGCTGGTGCGGCAGGGAGGCAGGCAGCGGCCGCTCACCGGCTCGCAGACCGGGAGGGCGTCGGGGCAGGCCGCCCCCGGGCAGCGGCCCTGACAGAGGCCCGTGCCGGGGTCGCAGACCGGGAGGGCCGGCGGGCAGTCGGCGTCCCGGGCGCAGGGCCCCTGGCACTCGGTGGTGTCGGGGTTGCAGTTGGGCAGGTCGGCGTTCGGGCAGTCGAGGTGATCCGCGCAGGGATCGTAGCAGCGGCCGTCGGTGCCGCAGTAGGCCTTGCCGATGGCGGCGCAGGAGGTCTGCGGGCAGGGCGCCAGGCAGACGCCGGCCGCCTCGTCGCAGTTGGGCTCGAAGCCGGGGCAGGGCCAGATCGGACAGGGGGGCCGGCAGAGACCCGCGACCGGATCGCAGACCGGGGTGGCGGGATCGATGCAGTCGGCCGCCACCGCGCAGGCGGCGAAGCAGACGCCGAAGCGAGTGTCGCAGTTCGGGCGGGACCCCTGGCAGTCATTGCTCGAGGTGCAGCCCGGCACGCACTCGCACTCGTAGCAGACCTCTCCCACGACACACTGCGTGCAGTCGCAGGGGAGCGGCTCCTTCGGGCAGCCACCCAGCAGGAACGAGAGCGAGAGGATGGAGAGCGCGATCCCCCGGTCGAGCCAAGTCATCGGAGAACCATAGCGCATCGCAGCCCCTCCGAGCTCCCGTGGAGAGGCCGTGGACGTGTACGTGGACGTGGACGTGCACGTACACGTCCACGGGTTCTCCCCCGACCACCTGACCTCAGCCCCGCAGGACCCCCATGAGGATCTTCAGCCCCTCGACGGTCGCGGGGCCCGGCTCACCGCCCTCGACGCGGTAGCCGCCGCTCGGCTTGCTGCGCTCCTGCGCCAGCCAGAAGGTCAGCCGCGCGCCCTCGGGGCCCTCGAGGGAGAGCTCGGCCCGCTGGCCGTCCACCGAGAGCTCGAGGGCCGTCCAGCGCAGCTCGCCGAAGGGGGCCGCCGCGCGCAGGCGGCCGAGGCGGCCGCGCAGGCGGCGCTCGCCCCGGCCGAGGAGATCGCGGCCCGGCGGGTGCACCGGCCGCTCGCCGCCGGCGAGCAGCCCCTCGAAGAGGGCCAGCAGCGCCTCGTAGACCCCCGCCTCGTCGTCGGGCGCCGAGCGCAGGTGGATCGAGAAGTCGGCGAAGCCGCAGAGGCCCACCTCGGAGGCGGGGCGCAGGGCGAAGACGAGCTCCCCGGGCTCACCCTCGAGGTGCAGCTCGAGCTCGTTGTCGGCGGTGAGCGAAGGCGCCGCCGCGCCGAAGGCGGCGAGGGGGCCGAGGGCCGCGGCGCGCTGACCGGCGGCCCAGAGGTGGGGCCAGAGCACGCGCCGGTTCGGGTCGGCCTCGCGCAGCTGCTCGACGTTCACCGGCTCGAGCTCCTCGAGGCCGTAGAAGTCCCGGTAGGTCTCGAAGGTCCCCGAGCAGCGCGCGGTGAAGACGCAGGACGCGCAGCCGGTGGTCTTGAGCTTGTCGGTGCGCTTGTCCTCGTACTTGTCCCAGGGCGCGGAGAGCGCGTCGTCACCGTCGACCGAGACCGTGTAGGTCATCTCGCCGTCGTGGTGGATCCACCGGGCGAGGTGCGGCGCCACGCAGTAGGGCAGGTTGCCGATGTTGAGATCGAAGTCGCCGGCGACGCCCTGCGCCAGGGCGGTGAGGGGCCCCCGCAGCTCGGCGTAGCTCGGGAGGATCGCCCGCAGCTCCTCCTCCTCGCGCACCCCGGCGTCCCGCGGCCGCATCATGTCGAGGTGGAGCTGGTCGATCCCGTAGCGCTCGATCAGCTCGGGGAAGTGCTGCACGGAGGCGGCGTTGCTCTTCACCACGCACATGTTCGCCGAGACCCGCTCCCCCCGCTCGCGCAGGCCCTCGAGGGTGGCGAGGATCCGGCCGAAGGAGCCCGGGCGGCGGGTGGTGGCCTCGTGGGCCTCGGCGGTGGCGCCCTGCAGCGAGAGCCGCCAGCGCAGCGGTGCGCCGAGGGCGATGAGCTCGTCGATGTAGCTGCCCCGCGCGGTCTTCACGCCGTTGGTGAAGAGGACCACCTCCTCGAAGCCCAGCGCGGCGCAGCGCTGCAGCACGGCCTTGAAGCCGGGCTGGAGGGTGGGCTCACCGCCCAGGAGGGTGATCTTCCGCAGGCCGTGGGCGTGGGCCGCCTCGATGTGCTCCAGGATCGGCTCCACCGGCATCGGCCCCGCCTCGCCCCAGGAGGTGCGCTGCCCGCTGACGCAGAAGACGCAGCGGTTGTTGCACATGTGCCCGAGCTGGATCTCGGCCTGGCGGGTCGGCTCCATGGCTACCTTCTAGTCTCCCTTCGGGGTGTGGACCAGCGAGGCGAGGGCGGCGCCCGCGGCCGGCAGGTCCGCGGTGCCCAGGCGAAAGACCTCGACCTGCTCGCAGCGGGCGATCAGCGCCTCGAGGTCCGGGCGATCGAGGGAGGGCAGCTCGAGGCAGCTCTGCAGGAGCGCGGCCGCACCCTCGGCGGCCGGGAGGGCCTCGAGGCCCCCGGCCTGCGTCCGGTCCGGGAGGATCAGGGCCCGCAGGGGAGCCGGGCCCTCGGCCGGGAGCGAGAGCCAGCGCAGGGCGTCGGGGTCGGCGGGGTCGCGCGCCGTCAGCTCCAGCCGCAGCCCGGGTGGCAGCAGGCGCTCCCCCTCCCCCTTCACGGTGACCGGCTTGGAGAGGCCCCGCACCTCGCCGCCGGGGTCGAGCGCGACCAGCTCGTCGCTCTGGTACCCGGCGCCCGCCGCGACCGCGTGCGCGCAGAGCAGGCTCTTGCCCGCGCCGCTGACGCCCGGGATCACCACCGCGCCGGCCGGGCCGCTCAGCGCGGCCGCGTGGAAGAGGGGCTCGCGCCCGGCGCCGGTCAGCCCGCACCACGCGGCCTCCACCAGGGATCGCAGGGCGCTCGAGGCGTTCGCGTCGCCCGCCGGCTCGCCGTCGACGAGGAGGTAGTGGCGGGTCAGCGCCTCGGGGGAGGGCCGGCGGCTGTGGACCTGGATCCAGCCCAGGATCTCCCCGCGCCCGTCCGCCGCCTCGGGCAGGAGGTGGGCGGAGAGCCAGGGCGAGAGGAGGGCCCAGGCCTCGGGGCTGGCCTCCAGGTAGACCTGGCCGCGCAGCTGCGGCAGGGCCGAGAGGACGGCCCCCGCGCCGAGCGACTCGCGCAGGAAGAGCCCGGGCCGCGCGGGCGGGGCGTCCAGGGGGCGCTCCCCGGGCTCGCCGAGGGGCCAGCGCCGCGGCGGCGCCTCCGGGGCGGGCGGCGCCTCCGGGGCGGGCGGCGCCTGCTCCAGGAGCAGGCCCTCGCGCGTCAGCGCCGAGCGGACCTCGCGCAGATCCTCGTGGAAGGCGGCCTCGCCGCCGGGCTCGCCGTAGGCCCGGGCGAAGTGGGCGGCGGTGGCCTCCACGCCCTCCCCCGCGGCGAAGTGCTCGAGGGCCTCGGCCGCCGTGGCGTTGAGGAGGTGGACCTTGCCGGCGCCCCGCCGCAGGAGCAGCCGCTCCTCGCCGCAGTCGAAGGACTCGACGCCGGGCGCGAGGTGGAGCGCCGCCTCCGGGGCCGGCGCTCCGGGCTCGCCGGGCGGGAGGTAGTCGCAGCGGGGGTTCTTCGCTCTCGCGTCACCGAGCTCGGTGAGGGGCAGCGCGCGGCAGTCGAAGCACTGGGCCTTGCGATCGCAGCCGCGGCAGTCCTCGACGTCGTCGACGGTGAGCGCCCAGAGCCCGGCGAGGGGCCCCTCGGCCAGCACCCGCGGCAGCGGCGTCTCGGCCACGTTTCCCACCACCGCCGAGCGGGAGAAGATGCAGGGGGTGACCCGGCCCGAGGGGTCGATGGCGAGCTTCCCGTCCCAGCAGGTCGCCTGCGCCGCGTTGCCCCCGGGGGCGTGGAGCGTGGCCCAGGCCGAGTCCCGGCAGGCGGTGCAGGAGGGCACGTCCCCCGGCCGGGAGGCGGTGCGCCCTCGCCCGGTCGGACGGACGGGATCCACCGAGAGGGGCGTGAGCACCCCCAGCCGCCGCACCAGGCTCTCCACCGCGGCGGCGTCGCCGGCGTTGCCCTCGGTCAGGACGGTGGCGACGCGCAGGTGCAGGCCCACGGCGCAGACCCGGCGGATCGTCTCCACGGTGGCCTCGAAGCTGCCCTCGACCCCGGTGACGGCGTCGTGCACCGGGGCGCGGGCGGAGTGGAGCGAGATGGCCAGGGCGACGCCGTGGCGGGCGAGGAAGGCGAGGTCGTCGTCGGAGAGCCGGGTCCCGTTGGTGAAGAGCTCGATGGCGAGCCCGCGCCGGCTGGCGTGCTCCACGAGGCGCCGCCAGTCGGGATGCGCGGTGGCCTCGCCGCCGGTGAACTGCACCGAGCTGCCGCCGGCGGCGACGATCTCGTCGAGGAGCTCGAGCCAGCGCTCGGTGGGCAGGCTGCGGTGCGGCGTCTCCGGCGTGCTGTGGGTGTAGCACTGCTCGCAGCGCAGGTTGCAGGCGTGGGTGAGCTCGAGCCAGGCGAACTCGAGCCCTCCCTCGCCGCGCCCTGCCGGCGCGCTGGATCCCGCCCTCATACGACCTGGCAGTATAGGCCGCCGTCGGCAGGATGCGGTTGCAGGACGACCCGAAAGCCTGTCATCTTCGGCTGGAGAGAGGACCCAACCCCTTGGCGAAGAAGGAAGACCTGAAGCCACCCACCGAGGAGGCGGCCGACCCGGTGCGCCGGGGCAAGCGCCTGCGCCGCTACCTCGCGCCGAAGATCCGGACCCTCGCCCTGCCGACCCTCCAGGCCAGCCCCGCCTGCGGACCGGCCGGCTGCCCGCCCAACCTCCAGGGCTGCGGACCCAACGTCTGCGGTCCGGTCATGCCGCCCCCGAGCTGCGGACCCGCGGGCTGCGGGCCCCGCAACTGACGCGGCGTCACCAGGCGACGACGCCGGCCCGGCGCAGCAGCACCAGGGTGTCGGCCACCTGCGGCCGCAGGCGAGCGAGGCTGACCTCGTAGCGGCCGGCGAGCGAAGCGCCGAGCGCCCGCACGCTGCGCTCACCGTCGCAGAGCTCGAGGATCTCCCGGGCCGTCTCGTTGAGCCGCAGGCGGGCGCCCGCGGCGGTCGAGACCTCGACCTCGGTGGCGGAGATCCGCTCGACGCGCAGCTCCGCGGTGATCCGTGGCCGCTGCCGGGCGAGGCGCCGCCAGCGAAAGATCGAGCGCGCCCCGAGCGCCGCTGGACCGAGGGACTCGAGCTGCAGGGCACCCACCAGGATCGCGGCCGAGCCGGCGCCGAGCAGTCCACCGATCAGATCACGTCGGCTGAGGACCCGCTCGTGGGACCGAGGGGCCGTGCTTCCCCGATCGATTGCTGCTCGGTTGTTCACACTACCTACGACCTCCGGGGAGGACCCCCCGGATGGGCTCATTGTAGGGATCCGCGAATCGGGATCGCAAACGGGATCTTCCGCCCAAGGCCTGGCCCTAGAGGCGGGGGGCGAGGAAGCGGGCGATGGCCAGCATGTCCTCCCAGCCGATGCGGGAGAAGG
This sequence comes from Deltaproteobacteria bacterium, assembly GCA_029210625.1. Classification (NCBI taxonomy): domain Bacteria; kingdom Pseudomonadati; phylum Myxococcota; class Myxococcia; species Deltaproteobacteria bacterium. The sequence goes on from JARGFU010000001.1 coordinate 385,833, forward strand.
TCAGGGCCACGCCCGGGGCCTCCTCGTCGCAGCGGACGACCCGGCCGGAGAGCCGAAGCTCGTCGTCGAGCTCGGGGATGGTGAGGGTGAGGGGGACCACCTGCCCCACCGCCGCCTTCACCCCGGTGAGGTAGACGCCGGTCAGGGAGAGGTTGCAGGCCTCGAGCTCGCGCTCGCCGCGGCGGGTGGGCACCCGGACCCGGAGCGCCCCTCCGACGCGCGGGGGGCGGCCCCTCCAGCCGGAGGGGCGTGAGGTGCGGGTCTGGAGGGCATCTTCGAAGGGCAGGGTCGCGTCCATGGGTCCGTTCCTTTCGAGCCCATGCTCGCAGCGGATCGGACCGGGTCAACTTTTTGCCGCCCGGTAGGCCCCGCTCCCACTCCCGTCCCCGCCCTCCTACTTGCGCAGGGTGAGGGCGGCCTTGGCGATGAGGATCACCCAGGGGATGCCGTGCATGAGGAGGTCGAAGACGTCGATGGGCCGCTTCAGGGTGCCCTTGAAGAGCATCTGGAGCTTCTCGACGATGTGGGGGGGCGCGAAGGGGGCGAGCCCCAGGGTGAGGCAGGCCACGACCACGAACTCCCACGGCATCTTCTGGATCCACTCGACCATCGTGACGATCGAGAGCCGCCGGGAGCAGAAAGGATTCGTCGCCAGGGGTGAAGCCGTCCTATCCTCTCGGGACGCCCCCATGACGACCCCCCCCTCCACCCGGGTCCTGGGCGTGGGCCACGTCGGCCGGCGCCTGCTCGAGACCCTCGGCGCCGATGGTCTGCCCGCACGCGGCACGGTGCGCGATCCGGGGCGGGCCGATCTCCTGCGGGACGCCGGCCTCTACTGCGTCCCCCTGGACCTCGACGAGCACGCCGGGGCCGCCTCCCTCGGCGCCCTGCTCGAAGAGGGCGAGCACCTGGTGGTGACCCTCCCCCCGGACGGCTCCGGGCTGCGCGCCCGGGCCCTCGCCCAGGCCGTGGAGCTCGCCCGGCCCGGGAGGGTGATCCTGCTCTCCTCCACCGGGGTCTACGCCGAGGTCGGGGGCGGCGAGGTCGACGAGGAGAGCCCTCTGGCCGACACCCCGGCGGCCCTTCGCCGGCGGGAGATGGAGGCGACCCTCGCCGGCGCCTGCGAGCGCGCCGGCGCCCCCTTCTTCGCCCTGCGCCTCCCGGCGATCTACGGCCACGGCCGGGGCCTGCACCGGAGCCTGGAGGCCGGCCGGATCCGGCTCTGGGGAGGCGGCGAGCAGCTCCTCAACCGGATCCACGTCGACGACATCGTCGGCGCGATCCTCGCGGTGATGGAGGCGCCGGCCGACGCCGCGGGCGTCTACAACCTCTCCGACGACCACCCCTGCACCCTGCGGGAGATCGTCACCTGGCTCTGCGAGCGGCTGGAGCTACCCCTGCCCCCGGAGGCCCCGCTGGAGGAGGCCCCCCTCACCCTGCAGGGCAGCAAGCTCGTCCGCAGCGCGCGCCTGCGCGAGCGCACCGGCTGGGCGCCCCGCTACCCCTCCTACCGGGAGGGGATGGCCGCGGCCCCCTGATCGTCCGGCTTCAGCTGGCGCCCGGTCCGCCCAGCGGGCCGAGGCCGCCGGCGCGGGCGCGCTGCTCGAGGACGAGGTCGGCGAGCACCAGGCAGGTCATGGCCTCGACGATGGGCACCGCCCGGGGCAGGACGCAGGCGTCGTGGCGGCCGCGGGCCTCGAGGGTCGCGCCCACCCCCTCGCGGTCGATGGTGCTCTGCGGCTGGCCGATGGTCGCCACCGGCTTGAAGGCCACCCGGAAGAGGAGGCTCTCGCCGGTGCTGATCCCGCCGAGGACGCCGCCCGCCCGGTTGGGGAGGCTGCGCACCCTCCCCTCCTCGAAGGCCAGGGGATCGTTGTGCTCGCTGCCCTTCATCCGGGCCGCGCGGAAGCCCTCGCCGATCTCGAAGCCGCGGCTCGCCGGCAGGCTCAGGGCGGCCGCCGCCAGGCGGGCCGGGAGCTTGTCGAAGACCGGCTCGCCGAGGCCGGGGGGCAGCCCCCGGGCGACGCAGACCACGACCCCGCCCAGCGAGTCCCGCTCGGCGCGCGCGGCGTCGATGGCGTCGATCATCTGGGTGCTGGCCAGGGGATCGGGGCAGCGGACCTCGCTGACGTCGACCTCGTGCTGGTTCACGCGCTCGGGATCGACCCCGGTGGCCTCCACCTCGCCGACGGCCTGCACCCAGGCGACGACCTCCAGGGGCAGCAGGCTGGCGAGCCACTGGCGGGCCACCGCGCCGGCGATCACCCGGGCCGCGGTCTCCCGGGCGCTGGCCCGGCCGCCGCCGCGGGGGTCGCGGTGCCCGTACTTGGCCTCGTAGGTGTAGTCGGCGTGGCCGGGTCGGTAGAGCCCGGCGAGGGCCTCGTAGTCCCTGGGCCGCGCGTCCTCGTTGCGGATCAGCGCGGCGATGGGCGTGCCGAGGGTGAGCCCCTCGTGGACCCCGGAGAGGAGCTCGACCCGGTCGCCCTCCTGGCGGGGCGAGGCCCCGGCGCCCTGCCCCGGCCGCCGGCGATCCAGCTCGGCCTGCAGGGCGGAGAGGTCGAGGGCCAGCCCGGCCGGGCAGCCGTCGATCACGCAGCCGAGGGCCGCCCCGTGGGACTCCCCGAAGGTGCTCACCCGGAAGAGGCGCCCGAAGGTGTTCACGAGAGCGCCGACCGGCTTGATTTCGGTCGCAAGACCGCCGATTTCCTTCGCATCGCTGCGTTGTCCTCCTCGACGGGGCCCAACCCCGTCTTCGTCGTCCGCCTTGCGCTACTCGTAACTAGGCGGCCTTGCTCGGTCAATCAAACCGGTCGGCGCTCTACCGGAGGTTCCCCGCCAGCAGGTAGCGGATCGTGCAGGGCAGCGTGCAGCCGGTGCCCGCGTCCGCGTCGCGGGCCTGGCAGGCCGGCGCGGTGTCCACGGCGTAGTTCAGGGAGCCGCCGAGGCCGACGATCTCGCTGAGGGGAGGAAGTCCCAGGACGTCCTCCCCCGCGCCGCCGTCGGGGCTCGCTCCCCCGTCGTCGATCCCGCCGTCGTCCACGCCCCCGTCGTCGACCCCGCCGTCGGCCGGCGTCCCGCCATCGGTGGGATCGCCGCCGTCCGCCGCGCGCAGCGGCTCGAAGACGAAGCGCTCCTCCACCATGGGCGAGCAGCCGCAGAGCGGCAGGCTGGTGGCGTTCTGGCCGGAGAAGACCAGCGCCCCGGACTCGACCTGGCCGGTGACGACGGCCTGCTCGACGTAGGAGGGGGGCACCGAGACGATCATGTAGACCCGGTCGGTCCCCGAGTCGCCGGAGAGGCGCACCCGGAAGTCGAAGTCTCCGTCCTGGACCACGTCACCGATCTCGCAGTCGGCGATCTCCTGGGTCGCCCGCACGTCGTACTCGCCCAGGGAGACGTCCCCCACCCGCGACTCGGGCTGGGGGCAGGCGGCGAGCGCGAGCACCAGCGCGCCTGAAAGGAAGATCCGCTCAGCCCGCATCGCTGCTCCCTCCATCGGCCTCGCCGCCGTCCAGGCCGGTCGGCTGGCAGCGGCCCACCCGGCAGACCTCGGCGGGGGCGCACTCGGCGTCGCTCTCGCAGTCGGCCTCGGTGCAGACCCCTCCGTGACAGGTGAAGCCGGTCCCCACGCACTCCTCGTCGGCGGCGCAGGCGTCGCCGGGGCCCGTGCGGTAGCAGAGGCCGTCGGCGGCGCAGGTCTCCCCGGCGCCGCAGTCTCCCTCCGCCACGCAGGCCACCGGCGCATCGAGGGTCACGCCGAGCCCGTGAGCGGCCCGGCCCTCGGCGCCCTGGGCGTCCTCGACGCTCAGCCAGACGGTGTAGGTGCCGGCCGCGCCGTAGACGTGCTCCACCCGGGGCGAGGCGCTGACCACCTCGGCGCTGCCGTCCCCGAAGAGGAAGCGGTAGGCGATGATGGTGCCGTCGGGGTCGAAGCTCTCCGAGGCGTCGAAGGAGGCCGCGGCCCCGGCCTGCACCCAGGCCGGCGAGACGAAGCGAGCGCGGGGGCTCACGTTCTCGGGGGTCTCCTCCGGGGGCACGCCCGGGCAGCCCGCGGAAGCGAGGGCTCCGGCGAGGAGCGAGCAGAGAAGGAAGCGGCGCATCTCGCGGGCTAATGTACCCCAGCGATCCGCGCCGCGATACGCCAGGATGGGGTCAGACCCCGACACTTGACACTTCACTTCGCTCGCACCGCGGCGGCAAGTGTCAAGTGTCGGGGTCTGACCCCATCTGCGTGGGCCTAGAGGTTGGCCATCGCGCGCGCGCGGGTCAGGCGAGCGTCGGCGAGGCCGTAGGCCTCCGACCCGACGGCCTGGCCGGCCAACGCACCGAGGGCCGAGTCGATCTCGGCCTTCGCGCCCGCGGCGTCGACCTCGGTCTCGGGGATGGCCTCGGCGGCCAGCACCACGACCGAGGAGGGGCCGGCCTCGACGAAGCCGCCGATGACCACGAAGCGCTCGGCCTTGCCCTCGTCCACCAGGGTGAGGGTGCCCGCCCCGAGGGTGGAGAGCAGGCCGGCGTGCCCGGCCCGGACCCCGAAGCCACCGCCACCGCCGGGGATGCGGACCTCGTCGACCTCTCGGCTGACGAGCTTCGCGGTCGGGGTGACCAACTCGAAATGAATCTTCTCTGCCATCGCTCTTCCCCCTAGGCCGCGGCGGCCAGCTCCTCGGCCTTCTTGATGGCCTCGTCGATGCCGCCGACCATGTAGAAGGCCTGCTCGGGCAGGTCGTCGTGCTTGCCCTCGGCGATCTCCTTGAAGCCGCGGATCGTGTCGGCCAGCTCGACGTACTTGCCGGGGAAGCCGGTGAAGGTCTCCGCGACGTGGAAGGGCTGGGAGAGGAACTTCTGCAGCTTCCGCGCGCGGGCCACGATGAGCTTGTCCTCCTCGGAGAGCTCGTCCATGCCCAGGATCGCGATGATGTCCTGCAGCTCCTTGTAGCGCTGGAGGATCGACTGCACCTGCCGGGCGACGGCGTAGTGCTCCTCGCCGACGACCTGCGGGTCGAGGATCCGGGAGTTCGAGTCGAGGGGATCCACCGCGGGGTAGATGCCCAGCTCGGCGATCGAGCGCGAGAGCACCGTCGTCGCGTCGAGGTGCGCGAAGGTGGTCGCCGGCGCCGGGTCGGTGAGGTCGTCCGCGGGGACGTAGATCGCCTGCACCGAGGTGATCGAGCCCTTCTGGGTGGTGGTGATCCGCTCCTGCAGCTCGCCCATCTCGGTGGAGAGGGTGGGCTGGTAGCCGACCGCGGAGGGGATCCGGCCCAGGAGCGCCGAAACCTCCGAGCCTGCCTGGGTGAAGCGGAAGATGTTGTCCACGAAGAGGAGCACGTCCTGCCCGCCCTCGTCGCGGAAGTACTCGGCGACGGTGAGCGCGGTCAGCGCGACCCGGGCGCGGGCGCCCGGCGGCTCGTTCATCTGGCCGTAGACCAGGGCGGCCTTGGACTTCTTGGTGTCGCCCGGCGTGATGACGCCCGCGTCGGCCATCTCGTGCCAGAGGTCGTTGCCCTCACGGGTCCGCTCGCCCACGCCGGCGAAGACCGAGTAGCCGCCGTGCTTCAGGGCGACGTTGTTGATCAGCTCCATGATGAGCACGGTCTTGCCCACGCCGGCGCCGCCGAAGAGGCCGATCTTGCCGCCCTGGGCGTAGGGGGCCAGCAGATCGACGACCTTGATGCCGGTCTCGAAGGCGCGGGTCTCCACGTCCTGGTCGGTGAACTTCGGCGCCGGGCGGTGGATGGGCCAGTGGTCCTTCGCCTCGACGGGGCCGAGTTCGTCCACGGGCTCGCCGACGACGTTGATGATCCGGCCGAGGGTGGCGTCACCCACGGGGGTCTTGATCGGGGCGCCGGTGTCGAGGACGGGCTGGCCGCGGCCGAGGCCCTCGGTGGAGTCCATCGCCACGGTGCGGACGGTGTCCTCGCCGAGGTGCTGGGCGACCTCGAGGACGAGGTTCCACTCGTCATCGGAGACGGCCGCGTTGGTCACCTTGAGGGCGGTGTAGATCTCGGGGAGGTTGCCGGTGGGGAAGGCGACGTCGACGACGGGTCCCATCACCTGGGTGATCTTGCCGGTAGCAGATGCCATGTCGTTTCTTTCCTACTTGAGGGCTTCGGCGCCCGAGACGATCTCCATCAGCTCCTTGGTGATGGCGGCCTGGCGCGTGCGGTTCGCGATGAGGGTGAGCCGGTCGATCATGTCGCCGGCGTTTCGGGTGGCGCTGTCCATGGCGCTCATGCGGGCGCCCTGCTCGGAGGCGACCGACTCGAGGAGCGCCCGCCAGACCTGGGTGGTCAGGTAGGCCGGCACCAGGCGCGTCAGGACGTCGTCCTGGCTGGGCTCGAAGAGGAAGTCGACGCCCTGGGGCACGTCCTCCACCTCCCTCGCCTCGGGCGGCTCGATGGGCAGCAGCTGCAGCAGGGTGACCTCCTGGGAGATCACCGACTGGAACTTGTTGTAGAGCAGGAAGACCGCGTCGAGCTCACCAGCCAGGAAGCGGCTGGAGAGATCCTCGGCGAGGTGGTGAGCGCGGGGGTAGCGGACGTCACCGAGGAGGTCCGAGTGGTACTTCCCGTGGGTGAAGCCCTTGCGCCGCTTGAGGAAGTCGTTCCCCTTGCGGCCGACCACCGAGATGCGGATCTCGTCGTAGTCGCGCTGGTGCTCCGCGACGAAGCGCATGGCCCGCCGCTGGATGTTCGAGTTGAAGCCGCCGCAGAGGCCGCGGTCGGAGCTGAGGACGAGGACCTCGGCCACCCGCACCCGCTCCCGCCGCTGCAGGAGGGGGTGGGCCGGGCCGTCGCCGCCCTCGTTCGCTCCGGCCAGGTTCCCCAGCAGGGTCTCCAGGCGGTCGGCGTAGGGCCGCGCCTGGGTGATCGCGTCCTGGGCCCGCCGCAGCTTGGAGGCCGCGACCATCTTCATGGCCTGGGTGATCTGCTGGGTGCTCTTGACCGAAGCGATGCGCTTGCGGATGTCCTTGAGGTTCGCCATGACCTAGGCCGCGTCGGCCGCCTCGAACTGGAAGACGTCGGCGAACTCGGTGAGCATCTTCTGCAGGCCCTTCTCGATCTCGTCGTCGATGGCCTTCTTCAGGGCGATCTGCTTGGCGACCTCGGGGTGCCGTGCCTCGACGAACTCGAGGAGCTCGGTCATGTAGCGGGGCACCTCGGCGACCGGCACCTTGCGGATCCAGTTGACGCCCTCGGCGTTCCGGGTGGTCGCCGCGTAGAGCTGGATGATCTGCAGCTCGACGGGCATCGGCACGTACTGGCCCTGCTTCAACACCTCCACCAGGCGCTCGCCTCTGGCGAGCGCCTCCTGCGTGGCCTTGTCGAGGTCGGAGCCGAACTGGGCGAAGGCCGCCAGCTCGCGGTACTGCGCGAGCTCGAGGCGCATCGAGCCGGCCAGCTTCTTCATCGCCTTGACCTGGGCCGAGCCGCCGACCCGGGAGACCGAGATGCCGACGTTGATCGCGGGCCGCACGCCGGCGTTGAAGAGGTCGGACTCGAGGAAGATCTGCCCGTCGGTGATCGAGATGACGTTGGTCGGGATGTAGGCCGAGACGTCGCCCGCCTGGGTCTCGATGATCGGGAGCGCGGTCAGCGAGCCGCCGCCCTTCTTGTCGTCGAGCTTCGCGGCGCGCTCGAGGAGCCTGCTGTGGAGGTAGAAGACGTCGCCCGGATAGGCCTCACGACCCGGCGGGCGGCGCAGCAGCAGGGAGAGCTGCCGGTAGGCGACGGCCTGCTTGGAGAGGTCGTCGTAGATGATGAGCGCGTGCATCCCGTTGTCGCGGAAGTACTCGCCCATGGTGCAGCCCGAGTAGGGCGAGAGGAACTGCAGCGGCGCCGGGTCGGAGGCGGAGGCGCTGACGACGATGGTGTAGTCCATCGCGCCGTGCTTGGTGAGCTTGTCCACCACCTGGGCGACGGTCGACTGCTTCTGACCGATGGCCACGTAGATGCAGAAGACGTCGGTGTTCTTCTGGTTGATGATCGCGTCGATCGCCACGGCGGTCTTGCCGGTCTGGCGGTCGCCGATGATCAGCTCGCGCTGGCCGCGGCCGATCGGCACCAGGGCGTCGAGGGCCTTGAGGCCGGTCTGCATCGGCTCGTGCACGCTCTTGCGGTAGACGATGCCGGGGGCCTTCAGCTCGATCCGGCGGGTCTCCTTGGCGTTCAGGGGGCCCTTGCCGTCGATGGGGTTGCCCAGGCCGTCGACCACGCGGCCGCAGAGCTCCTTGCCGACCGGCACCGCGGCGATCTCGCCGAGGCGCTTGACGGTGTCGCCCTCACGGATGTGCTCGTACTCGCCCATGATCGCGACGCCGACGTTGTCCTCCTCGAGGTTCAGCACCAGGCCGCGGACGCCCCCGTCGAACTCCACCAGCTCGCCGGCCAGGGCCGCGGAGAGCCCGTGAACCCGGGCGATGCCGTCGCCGGCGGACAGCACGGTGCCGGTCTCGGCGACCTCGATCTTCTTGCCGTAGTCCTTGATCTGCTCGGAGATGATCCGGCTGATCTCGTCTGCGCGAATGCTCATGAATGCTCCCAGAGGGTGGAAATCAGCCCAGCGCGCGGGTGCGCATCCGGGCGAGCTGAGTCTTGAGAGAACCGTCGTAGAGGGTGTCACCCACCTTGGCCTCCAGGCCCCCGATGATCTCGGGGTCCTCGCGGCGGGTGAGGACGACCGTCTTGCCGGTCGCCTTCGCCAGCGCCGCCTCGAGCTCCTTCGCCTCGGCGTCGGAGAGGGGCAGGGCCGTGGTCACCTCGGCCCGGACCCGGCCGGCGGTCTCGTCGGCGAGCTCCCGGAAGAGGCGGGCGACGAAGGGGAGCTCCGGCGTCCGGTCGCGATCGACCAGGAGCTGGAGGAAGTTCTGCACCAGCGGGCCGAAGCCGGCCTTCGAGGCGATCTCGAGGAGGACGGCCCGGCGCTGATCCCGCGTGATCTGCGGGCTCTCGAGCACTCCCGCGAGGTCGCTGGACTCGGCGATGGCGTCGCTGAGGGTCTCGAGCGCCTTCAGGGTGGCGTCGACCTCGGAGGCCTCTTTCGCCACCGCGTGCAGAGCGCGGGCATAGCGTCGAGCGATGCTGATCGGCATGATGCGTAACCTGCTGAAAATCAGAGGAAAATCGCCTGTGGGGCGCAGCTCGCACCCCTTCGGGGGCCGCCCAAGTAACATGGCCCTCCTGAGGGGTCAAGACGAGCCCCGAACGCCGGATCCGGGGCGATTCCTGGCTGGCCCCTACTTGCCCTGCCGGGTCCTTTGCGACTCTTCCATCTGCTCGGCCACGGTCTTGTAGTCGCCCGGAGGCGGCAACCAAGACCGATGATCAGCCTCCCGCCACCTCGCGAGATCCAAGGGGGGGACCTCGACCTGGGCAACCGGGGGCAAGCCGAATCGTACCCGCAACGAGTTGAGGCTCTCGAGCTCCGGGATGGAACCCCTCCCATCCGAGATCTTCGAGCAGCGACCTCCTGATGGACGATCGGCTGGAAGTAGGAGAAGTGAGAGACCTCGGCGGTCACCCCCGGCAGAGGCGTCGTCTCCGACTCGAGGTCCGCCCAGCGGGCGGCGGCCTCGTCGAAGGTGGCCAACCGCACGCCCGAAACGGGAACCAGCAGGGAGCGGGCGAGCTCGGGCCAGTAGGCCAGCTCCAGGGTCACCGAGCTGGAGAATTCCATGCCTCCCGGACCGAGCTCCAGCAAGGGCCCCACGCCCTTCCGGTCCTCGTCCAGTCGGGGACCGTCGGACGGAACCCGGAGGAAGAGGGCGACCTCTTCGCTCAGGGCACCAGGGGGAACCGTGACCGTGGCGCCACCCGCGGCCCCGCTGGCCTCCACGACACCGCCGGCGTTTCCGATGATGCCGACTGCCGCGGGGGGGGCTCCGAGCAGGATCGTGAGCGCGTCGAAGCGGGCCTGCGAGCGATGAAAAGGTCGGTAGGCCCAGGGTCGATGAGCACCAGGTCCTTCGACTCCTGCGGCGGCCACTGGGCTCGATGTGCTCCCCGGAACGCGGCGTAGAGCTGCAATACCGGCGACTCGATGATCGTCTGCGGCCCGATCTCCAGCGGGAGGCTCGTGCCACTGCCGCAGGAGGGCTGTCCGAGTGCTTCCTGGACCGCGCAGGCGATTTCCCAGGACAACCCCTTCTTCGCGAACCGCTGCCCGACGAGATCGATGTCCGGCACGGGGTGACCCTGGCTGGCGTTGACGAGGAGCGCCACCTCCAAGACGGTCCTCGGGGACCCATCCGGTAGGTAGCGCAGGTACTCGCAGCGCAACTCCAGATCGGTGGCAAGCGTGATGGCGGCCGCCACCAGGGTTCGCTCCGCGTCGCCCACGGGCAGGCCAGCGAGCGATGGCCATCGAGAGGCATCCAGCGAGCCGCTCCGGAGATCGTCATCGAGGGCGATGACCTGCGGGGCGATCTCCCCCAGACCCAGCGCTCTCGTCAGCGCCTCATCGACGCTCGCTCCCGGAGGAAGCGCGGAGAGCTCGACGCCCAGAAAGTTCCAGGCCGCGTTGGACAGGAAGGCCTCTACCGGCAGCTCGCTACACTCCAGGGCCGACCCTGGAAGAGGCGGCGGATCTTCTCGCCGAAGGCAGGTGAGGTTCGTGGTCGCAAGCAGCACGATGAGGAAACCCAGGGCTCTCGAGGAAACTCCCTGCGGCCCGAACCTGGCATGCCACTTGCCCCCCCCGATGACCCACGAATCCAATCCACGCAGCCCTCCCGTCTCGCCAGGTTCGCCCCGAGTCTACCAGATTCCCCCCATCACTCCGGGCCTGTTTCCCGACCGGCGGATTCGGGTATTCTCTTCACTCCATGGCGATGGGCGGGGATCACGATCCCGGGGACGGCAAGAAGGCCCCGGACGAGAGCTGGGAAGACCAGACCGCGACGAACAACGGTCTCGACCTCGGCCAGCTCCGGACGGGTGCGCGGATCTTCGTCCTGCACCAGGACACCGGCCCGGACGCCCCCCAGGACCACATGCTGGTGGGCGACCAGACGATCGTCGGCCGCTCCACCGAGGCCGACATCCAGATCGACGCCGCCGACCTCTCCCGCAAGCACATGCTGCTCTACCGGGACGGCGACCTCTACCACTGCAAAGACCTCGACAGCCGCAACGGGGTCCACCTCAACGGCACCTTGATCGCCTCCGCGACCCTCCAGGACGGGGACGTCCTGCAGCTCGGGAGCGTCATCTTCTTCTTCCGGGAGACCCGCTGATGGGCATCTTCGTGAAGTTCTGGGGGACCCGGGGCTCCATCCCCACCCCCGGACCCCGGACCCGGCGCTACGGCGGCAACACCTCCTGCGTGGAGATCCGCTTCGGCGAGACCCTGCTCATCTGCGACGGCGGCTCCGGCCTGCGCGAGCTGGGCATCGACCTGCAGCGCCGGGGCGGCGGCCCGGTCGAGGCGCACCTCTTCTTCAGCCACATGCACTGGGACCACATCCAGGGCTTCCCCTTCTTCCCGCCGGTCTACGACCCCCGCTCGACCATCCACATCTACGACGCCTCCGGCGACAGCCGGGGCTTCGAGGGGCTCCTGGGCAACCAGATGCAGGCGGCCTACTTCCCGGTCGAGTTCCGGGACCTGGGCGCCACCCTGGTGAACCACGCGGTCACCGGCGACTTCGAGGTGGACGGGATCGCGGTCACCATCTTCGAGCAGACCCACCCGGGCGCCTCCTGGGCCTACGGCTTCGAGAAGGACGGGGTGCGGATCGTCTACGCGACGGATCACGAGCTCGACAAGGACCTCGAGGACACCGAGCTGCCCTCCCGCGAGCCCAACGCCCTGCGGCCGGTGCGGCCGGCGTTCCTCGAGTTCGCCCGGGGCGCCGACCTCCTCATCATGGACTCGCAGTACACGGACGAGGAGTACCCCTTCAAGGTGGGCTGGGGTCACCCCCGGGCCTCCACCGCCGTGGACGCGGCCCTCGGCGCCGGCGTGAAGCGCCTGGCCCTCTACCACCACGACCCGATGCACACCGACAGCGAGGTGGAGAACATCGTCGAGGACTGCCGCGCCCGCGCGGCGCGCGGCAGCGAGGAGCTCGAGGTCTTCGCCGCCCGGGAGGGCGTGGAGCTGCGCCTGGCGCGATGAAGCTCCCCCGCTGGTGGCCCATCGGGGCCATGGTGCTGGGGATGCTCCTCTCCATCGCCTCGGTCTTCCTGATGCTCGAGGCGAAGAAGCAGGAGGCCCGGCAGGTCGAGGACCTCGCGGGCAGCGGCGGCGCCGCCGATCCCTCCCGCTCCTGGAACCTGCCCACCGGCACCCTGCCGGCCGACGACGACCCGGACGACGCGGGGGCGGCGCCGGGCACCCCCCCGGCGGCCCAGGGCCTCCAGCAGCAGGCCCAGCAGACCCTGGCGATGCTGCAGCAGATGAACGACGCCCTGACCGGCCAGCACGACCCTCTGGCCCAGCCCCTGGCGAAGCCGGCCGGGGGAGGTGAGCCCGAGCCCCTCCCCTTCTCGGTGCCCCAGCGGATCGCCTACGGCTTCTTCGTCCTCTCCCCGGCCGCCGCCGCCGCCGCCCTGCAGGGCGCGAACCCCAGCGGCCGGCGCCTGCCCAAGCACGTCACCCGCATCCTGATCCAGAACCTCGAGAAGCCCGGCGCCAGCACCTCGGCGGTGATCCGGGTGCAGGGGCGCACCGACCCCGGCCCCGGGGTGGGCGCCATGCTGGCCGGCCTGGGCCTGCCGGGCGTGCTGCCCCCCCTCTTCGGCGATCCGGTGGTCCTCGACGCCGGGGAGGCCCGGGAGCGCCTCCGGCTGCTCGAGAAGGGCCTGGAGGAGGTCGGGGGCGCCGACGCCCTGGGCGCCCGGGCCGCCCTCTGGCGGGTGAAGGTGCTCCAGCCCGAGCTCGAGACCGCCATCGGGACCGTCCCGCCCCCGGGGGAGCCCCTCCTGCCCCACCAGCTGGAGGTCGCCCGGAAGGCCCGCTACGAGCCGGATGCCCAGCTGATCCGCAGCCTCCTCTCGGCCCTGAAGGCGGCCGCGGAGGGCGGCGGCGAGGCCGATCCGGGCCCGCGGGTCCTGCTGATGGTCAAGACCGTGGCCTGAAGGCCGGGGCCGGGCCATCCTGTGCTCCAGCGCACACCCGGCTCGCATCGGGCGTGCTATTAATGAGGCTTCGGACGCCTTTCATCGACCTGCTTCCTGGAGGGGAAGATGCTCAAGTCACTGTCGGCTCTCACCCTGTCGCTGCTGCTCCTCGCGGCTTGCGGCGCGCTCTCGAACCTCACCACCATCACCCTCGGTGACGGCGAGATCCCCGAGTTCCAGATCGACCGCGAGTACCCCATCGGCTCCCAGGCCCTCGAGGCCTGCCCGGAGGGGACCCGGAACATCACCGATCAGCGCACCGGCGACACCCTCACGGTGAACATCACCAAGACCACCGGTGGCTGCCAGATGGCCTTCGTCCAGCCGCAGATGGTCCTCTTCGACGAGGCCGAGGCCCGCCAGGCCAGCGCCAAGCTCCAGGGCATGCAGATCGAGGGCCTCGAGAGCGCGGCCCTGCTGATCAAGGACTTCTCCCTCACCGACGAGAACGACGCCGCCATCGACATCGAGACCCGGCTGACCTCGCTCTCGGTGAACGTCGACGGCGCCGACCTCTTCACCCGGGAGGACATCCTCGCCCTCTCCAACGGCCCGGTGCGCAAGGAGATCTCCGGCGCGCTGCTCCAGAAGATGGTCGACGGCGTGAACAACGGCACCGCCGTGCGGGCCGACGTGGCCGCCACGGTCGAGTTCCCGGACAGCGCCATGCAGAACCTGCCCGGCCTCCTCCACGTGCAGACCACCCTGCAGCCCGAGGTGCGGCTCGACGTGCTCGAGGCCGCCGCCGGCGCCGCCGGGGGCTGATCCACCGGGCCGGGTGGCCCGATCGTGCCTCCGATTCACAGGGGGGTGCCCCTGGAGGCCGATCACCACACCCCGAGACCCGCTGGAGTCTTCAATGATTCCAGCGGGTTATCTTTTTCTTGAATCTGGCATCCCGCTTGCTGTCCAATCAGGTGAGTGATTCCCCCGAACAGGGAGACGGACCATGAAGAACCAGAAGCGAAACAATCGAGTGTGGCAGCTGAGCGGCGCGATCGCCGTCGTCCTCTTCAGCTCCGGCTGCATCATCCACACCTACGACCACCGGGACGACTTCTACGAGACCCAGTCGCGCACCCGGACGGTCTACACCACCAGCTACGCCTACGTCGGCGGCCACGTGATCCCCGACGTGCACGGCGGCGGCTGGTGCTTCGTCACCGGCCAGCACCACCACGGCTACGCCCCGGACTACCCGAGCTACTACGGCGACGCCGGCGGCTACTACCAGTACCAGGGGCCGGTGAGCTTCTACTTCTACGGCTACCACCCCATCCCCGCGGGCCACGGCCACGGCTGGTGCAACCTCCACGGTCGCCACGTCCACCGCTACCACCCGGGGAACCGCAGCGGCTGGCAGTACCACCGCAGCCGCCGCTACTACTGGTACGACGACCGCAGCCCCCGCCGCGACCCGCACCCGGCCGAGCCCGCCTGGGCCGACCGCAACCCCCGCGGTGAGCCCGTCCGCGGCACGGCGATGGGCCCCACCGGCCACGCCGCCACCCCGGCCCCCCGTGGCCAGCCCGCGCCCGCCGACGACCGGCACTCGAACACCCGCGGCCAGGGCCACCAGCCCGGCCACAGCAACGGCGTCGGCCACGAGCCGCGGGCCAACCCCGCGCCGGTGCGCCGCTACGGGGAGACCCCCTCCTACGACCTGGGCACCGCCTCGGACCGCGGCGGCACCTACATCCCGGCGACCCCGGCCCAGCCGGCGGCCACCCGCGCCGACCCCCGTCCGACCTACGGCGCCTCGGGCGTGACCCCCGCCGCCACCCGGGCGGATCCCCGCCCCACCTACGGCGCCACCCCGGTGAACGAGGACCGCACCGCCGTCCCGGCCCGCCCCAACTACGGCGCGCAGCCCGTGCCGCCCTCGGCCACCCGCGCCGACCCCCGCCCCACCTTCGGCGCCACCCCGGTCGACCAGAGCCGCTCGCCGGTCTCCCAGCCCGGCAACCGGGTCGACCCCCGCTGGCGCCAGCCGCAGGATCCCACCGGCGGCACGGCGACCACCCCGGCCCGCAGCGGTGGCGTGCGCCACCTCGGCCCGGCGAAGGCCGAGCGGGCCAAGCAGGGTGACAAGGACGAGCGCGAGGCGCAGGGCCTGAAGAAGAAGAAGGAGTCGCCGGCCAAGGGCGCGAAGATCCGCCTCGAGCCGGCCACCCCCGCCAAGGGCAACTAGCTTCCTCCCCCCGAAAGGGGTCCCGGAGCGCGGTGGATCGACCCGGTCCACCGCGCTCTTCCTTTGGTTCTCCGGGCAGGGCACGGCATCTTGCTCCTGCGGCCCGCTGGTGTAGGCTGTCGCGAGTTTCCGCCCCGGGGAGGGCGCGGAAGAAGAGAGACCGCCGGGGACAGCCGGGAGGACGCATGCGGAAGGCTCCGCTTCGGACCGCGATCATTGCCCTTTGCCTGCAGGCCACCGTGGCCAGCGCGGGCGGCTTCGAGTTCCCCGACCACGCCGCGACGGCCATGAGCCGGGGGGGCAGCGCGGTCGCCGCCACCGAGGGGACCTCGGCGATCTATTACAACCCGGCCGGGCTCGCGGACCTCGACGGCCTGCAGCTGATGCTCGACGGCGAGCTGGCCCTGATGAGCACCTCCTTCCAGCGCAAGGCGGACGACGGCAGCGGCAACTTCGTCAACGTCGGCCAGCAGGTGAGCAACTCCCGCAACCCCTGGGTCGCTCCCTTCGGGGCGGTGAGCTACCAGGTCCTCGACGGGCTGACCGTCGGCATCGCCGGCTACGGGCCCTCCGCCTTCGCCTGGCAGCGCTACCCGGATCCCCGGGACCTCCAGCCCACGGCCTGGGACGGCGACTACAGCAACGATCCCACCGACTACACGGCGACCGAGCAGGGCGCGCCCCAGCGCTACAACCTGATCGACTCCTCGATCCTCCTGGCCTTCCCCTCCATCGCCGTGGCCTACCGGCCGGTGAAGTGGGTCTCCTTCGGCGCCACCGGCCAGGCCCTCATGGGCGGCACCTCCTTCTCGATGGCCCTCTACGCCGGCCTCGCCGCGGGTGAGGATCCGGCCAGCGACGCCATCGGCTCCCTCGACGTGAAGGCCCGGCCCACCTTCACCTCGATCCTCGGCCTGCAGGTCCACCCGCTGGACGAGCTCTCGGTCGGCGTGAGCTGGCGGCCGGGCTTCACCGTCGCCTCCGACGGCACCCTCGATCTGCAGTTCTCCGACGGGCTGGCCGGCCTGGCCGAGCTGCTGGGTCAGGACCTCGAGCAGACCGGCAACACCACGACCTTCTACAACGACTTCCCCGACGTGATCCGGCTGGGCGTCGCCTACCGGGGCAAGGGCTGGCTCGCCGAGATCGGCGGCACCTACGAGGGCTGGTCCCGGGTCGAGGCCTTCGACGTCACCACCGACGAGATCGTGGTCTGGATGGGGGACGAGCAGATCGAGGTCCCGCCGATCTCGATCCCCAAGAACTGGGACGACACCCTCTCCTTCCGCCTCGGCGGCGCCTTCGCCCTCGGCGAGCTGCTCGGCAAGGACCTGCCCCTGACCGTGCGGGCCGGCTACGTCTTCGAGACCGGGGCCATCCCCGACTCCACGATGGCCCTCGACTTCATCTCCGCGCCCCGCAACCAGCTCACCCTGGGCGCCAGCTACGACCTCGGGCCCATCACGGTGAACGCCGCCGCGACCCGCATCTTCCAGAAGACCGTCGAGGTGACCACCTCCGAGGTCCCCCAGGTCGCCGCGCCCCCGCCGGGCTTCCCGCCCTACGAGGGCTCGATGGTCGGCAACGGCACCTACGCGGCGAACTACACCCTCTTCATCCTCGGCGTGGAAGGTCACTTCCTCGCCGCGGACTGATCCTCTCTCTCTTTTCCTCCCACTCTTGGAGAACGAACGATGAAGAAGCTCACCTGGCTCATGATCCTCCCGCTGATGGCGGGCCTTTCCTTCACCGCCGCCTGCGGCGAGAACGGCGATGACACCCCCGACGGTGGCGGCAGCGACGGCAGCACCAGCTGCCTGGACACCGCGGCCTGCGACGCCGAGTGCAGCGACACCCTGATCGCCGTCTCGGGCGTCGCCTCCGTGCACCCCGTGAGCGCGGCCATCGAGCCGACCCTCACCATGAACAACGTCTCGATGACCCTCGAGGATCCGGTCCAGGTCCTCGCCGGCCGTGACGGCACCCTGGAGAAGGCGGACTGCACCTCCGCGACGGTGACCCTCACCGCCAACTCCGGCGCCGAGACCACCGCGAACTACGCGTTCGCCGACGTCGACACCTCGGCGATCGCCCTGGGCCTCGTGGCCACCTTCGACGACGCCGACATCGCCGGCGCCAGCTACGAGAAGACCACCATGGGCCTCGCCGGCGGCCCGCAGACCGCCGACCTGACCGTGGCCACCCCCGCCTTCGCCGTGGCGACCACCACCGAGGCCTACTTCTCCACCCAGATCGGCCAGGCCCCGGGCTACCTCCGTGACGCCGGCTGGATCTTCGGCATGTTCGTGACCGCCGCCGGCGCCCCGATCGACGGCGTCGAGCTGGTCGACGGCAACGGCGCCCCCTACACCACCGGCATCCACTACCTCGCGGTCGACGGCACCACCGGCGCCATCGTCGGCACCGAGACCGACGGCAACACCTCCCCGGCCGGCATCTTCCTCGTCGAGGGCGCCCCGCTGCAGGAGTACGGCGGCAACATCGCCGGCATGACCTGCGCCAGCCAGCAGGCCGCCACCGCCGCCGGCAGCGTCTTCGTCGTGATGCTCGTCTGCCAGTAGGCCCGAGGCACGATCCGCCGCCACCCGGCGGCGAGCGAGAGCCCGGTTTCCCCGAGAGGGGAGCCGGGCTCTTTGCTTCTCCGGGCCGGGCGTCCGCTTGCAAGTACGCGCCCGGGATCACAGACTCCCCGCATGAAGATCCGCCCCCTGACCCTCGCCTTCCTGATCTTCGCCACTGGCGCCGCGACCTGCGGGGGCATCGATCGGATCCGGATCCGCGAGACCGCGACCGCCGAGATCCCCCCCAGCACCCTCCTCGAGAACCTGGTCGGCGATCTCGGCTTCTCCCAGTTCGCGACCCTCGACCTCTCCCAGAACCAGGAGCTCCAGAACCAGGGGATCGAGAAGCACCAGATCGACCACGTCTATCTCCAGGAGCTCGCCCTGCAGATCACCGCTCCCCCCTCCGGTCAGGACTTCACCTTCATCGACCGCCTGGAGTTCTTCGTCGAGTCGGATGGCCTGCCCACCGAGCTCCTCGCCGCGGGCGGCCCCTTCGCGGCCGACCTCACCGCGGTGAACCTGGACGTCGAGGACGTCGATCTCGCCCCCTACGTCACCGCGCCCTCCATGGCGATCACCACCCAGGTCCAGGGGCGCCGGCCCCGCGAGCGCACCACCATCGAGGCCAGCCTGCGCTTCCAGGTGGACGTGAACGTCGGCGGCCTGGTCTGCGGCGGCGGCAAGGACGAGGCCACCGACGGCGGCGCATAGGCGCCCCTAGAGCGCTCGCATCCGCGCCCACAGCCGCTCGGCCTCGCGCCGCGCCTCCTCCTCGATCGCCTCGAGCTTGGCTCCGACGAGGCGCCCGTCGAGCACCACGGGCTCGCCGGCGACCAGCACGTGGCGGACCGCGCCGCCGGGATCGTCCTCCCAGACGACGAGATCGGCGCGGGCGCCCTCGGCGAGATCACCGAAGGTGCCGCCGAAGAGCTCCGAGGCCAGCCACTGGCCGTTCTCCAGCCGCAGGTGGGCCTCGCCCACCTCCTCCTCGCCCTGCTCGGCGGCCAGGCGCAGGAGCGCCTCCTCCTCCTCCCCCATCACCGCCGGGTAGCCGTCGGTGCCCAGGGCCACCTTCTCGGCCGCGATGAGGCTCGCCGCGTAGCCCACCGCGTTGCCCTCGTTGGAGCGGGGGTTCTGCACGAACCAGCAGCCGGCCTCCGCGGCCTGCTCGACCTCCTCCTCCGAGAGGTGGATCCCGTGGGCGAGGATCGACCCCGGCGGCAGGGCCTCGAGCGCGAGCAGCCGCTGCAGCACGCCCGCGTGGCCGCGGGCCTTCGCGTCCTCGACGTCGGCGCCGTCCTCGGCCAGGTGCACGTGCATCACCGCGCCGAGCTCCCGGCAGAGCTCGCCGGCGGCGCGGACGGTCTCGTCGCTGCAGGTGAAGGAGGCGTGGAGGGCGACGGTGCCCACCAGGCGATCCTCGCCCTCGACGGCGCGGAAGAAGCGGGCGCACTCCGCCAGGCCCCGGGCGCCCTCCTCGGGGCCGCCGTTGCGATCCGTCGCGCCGTAGCCGGTGAGCAGGCGGAAGCCGAGCTCCCGGGAGGCGTCCGCCAGCACGTCGAGGGAGCCCTCGATGAAGGCCGGCGACTCGTGGTGATCGATCAGGGTGGTGGTGCCCGAGAGCAGGGCCATCGCCCCGTAGTAGCGGGCCGAGGCCCGGAGGCTGGGCGCGTCCAGGGCGCGATCGAGCCGCCACCAGAGGCGCTCGAGGATCTGCACGAAGCTCTCGGGCTTCGGCTCGGGCGCCGGCAGGCCGAAGGGGGCCAGCCCGGAGTAGAGGTGGGTGTGGGCGCAGACCCTTCCCGCGGTCAGGGCGCCGCCCCGGGCGTCGAGGATCTCGACCTTCGAGCCCTGGCCCGGGACGAAGACGTCCACCGCGGCGATGACGCCGTCCTTCAGGTGCAGACCCCGGCCCGCGCCGAGATCGAGGTAGCGCTCGCTCATCTCCACTCCTCCCGGGGGATCCGCGCGCGGATCCTCCCCACGGTGATCGCCCGCCCGGCGGGCGAGTCCTTCATCGGCAGCGTGCGGCGCCGCACCCCGTCGAAGGCGAAGAGGGCCGCGGCCACCGCGCCGGCGGTGGGCACCAGCCCGATCTCCCCCACCCCCTTGGCGCCGAAGGGGCCCTCCGGCTCGTGGGCCTCGACCAGGTGCACCTCGACCTCGGGCATGTCCCGGGCGCGCAGCACGCCGATCTCCCGCAGGCGGGTGGCGATGGGCATCCCGTCCACGCAGGGGAGCTCCTCGGAGAGGGCGTGGCCGAGGCCCATGTGCACCGCGCCCTGGATCTGACCCACGCAGAGGTCGGGGTTCACCACCCGCCCGACGTCGTGGGCGGCCACCACCTTCTCCAGCCGGCCCTCGGCGTCGAGGATCACCAGCTGGGCCGCGAAGCCGTAGGTGGTGTGGGTCTTGGGGCGCTCGACCTTCTTGCCCAGGGGGTGGGTGTCGGTGATCTCGATCTCGCCCCGGTAGGTCTTCCCGGCCAGGCTCTCCAGGGTCGCCCCGGCGGCGAGGTCGTCGCGAAGCTGCTCGGCCGCCGCGATCACCGCCCTCCCGGAGAGGAGGGTGCCCCGCGAGCCGGTGGTCTGGCCGCAGCCGAGCTCGAAGGAGGTGTCGGTGCGGGGCACGAAGCGCGAGGAGGGCAGCCCGGTCACCTCGGCGGCGAACTGCTGGAGCAGGGTCGAGAGCCCCTGCCCCATCTCGGTGAAGCCGTTGTAGAGGGCGACGGTGCCGTCCGCCTCGACCCGCAGGCGGGTGCGGCCGTGCTCGACGGCGCCGTTGCCGATGCCGCTGTTCTTGATCCCGCAGGCGACCCCCACGGCCTTGCCGGCCGCCCGGGCCGCCTCGTAGGCGGGCCGCAGGCGCTCGAGGCACTCGCCGATGCCCACCGACTTCTCGAGCCGCTGCCCGCTGGTGAGGGTGTCGCCGACCTCCACCACGTTCCGGCGGCGCAGCTCGAAGGGGTCGAGGCCGGCGGCCTCGGCGAGCGCGTCGAGGACGCCCTCCATCGCGAAGGAGGCCTGGTTCACCCCGAAGCCCCGCATCGCCCCGCAGGGCGGGTTGTTGGTCATCACCGCGGCGGCCTCCACGTCGAGGGTGGGCACGCGGTAGGGGCCGCAGGCGTGGCCCGCCGCCCGGCGCAGGACCTTCTCCCCCACCGAGGCGTAGGCCCCGGTGTCACCGATCAGCCTCGCCCGCACCGCCGTCAGCCTCCCCTCGGCGTCGCAGCCGGCCTCGTAGCGCAGCTCGATCGGGTGGCGCTTGGGGTGCATCCGGATGGACTGCTCGCGGGTGAGGGTGAGCTTCACCGGCCTCCCGGTGAGCCGCGCCAGCAGCGCCGTCTGGGGCTGGATCGAGAGGTCCTCCTTGCCGCCGAAGGCGCCACCGTTGGGGAAGAGCTCGACGAAGACCTCCGCCTCGGGCACCCCGAGGAAGGCCGCCACCTGCCGCCGGTCGTCGAAGATCCCCTGGCCCTGGGTGGCCAGGTAGAGGGTGCCGTCCTCGCGCGGCTCGGCGAAGGCGGCCTCGGGCTCGAGGAAGGCGTGCTCGATGCGCTGGGTGCGCCAGGTGCCCTCCACCCGGTGGGCGCTGCCCCGGAGCGCGGCCTCCGCGTCGCCCAGGACGATCTTCGAGATCGAGAGGAGATTTCCGGGGTGACGATCGTTCACCCTCGGGGCGTCGGGCCGCATCGCCTCGTGCACGTCGACCACGGGGGGGTGCACCTCGTAGTCGACGGCGATCGCGGCGGCGGCGCGGCGCGCGGTCTGGGGATCGCGGGCCGCCACCACCGCCAGCACATCGCCGACGCAGCGGGTGGTCTCGCCCACCGCCACGAAGCCCGGCCAGTCCTGGTGCAGCAGGCCGTGGAAGCGCTCGCCCGGGACGTCCGCCGCCGTGGCCACCCGCACGACGCCCTCCATCGCCTCGGCGGCGCGGGTGTCGATGGCGCGCACCGTCGCCCGGGCGTGGGCCGAGAGGTGCACGGCGCCGAAGAGCATCCCCTCGCGGCGCAGGTCGTCGACGTAGGGGCGCTCGCCGAGGGCCAGGGCCTCGCCCTGGTGGCGGGCCACGGCCTCGCCCACCCCCCCCGCGGCGAGGGGCTGCGGGTCCACCTCGCCGCGCAGCGCCCGGGCGGCGAGCTCCACCGCCTCGAAGAGCTTGAGGTAGCCGGTGCAGCGGCAGAGGTGGACGTCGAGGGCCTTCGCGATCTCCTCCCGGGAGGGATCGGGGCTCTGCGCGAGCAGGTGGTGGGTGCGCAGGACGATGCCGGGGATGCAGAAGCCGCACTGCAGGCCGGCGGCCGCGACGAAGCTGCGGGCGAGCAGCCGCCGCTCCTCTTCGGGCACCCCCTCGAGGGTGACGATCGCCTTGCCGTCGGCCCTCTGCGCCGGGATCGTGCAGGTCGTCTTGGGCTGGCCGTCGATCAGGGCCAGGCAGCAGCCGCACTGCCCCTGGGGTTCGCAGCCGTTCTTCGGAGAGGAGAGGCCGAGGCGATCGCGCAGGAGGGAGAGGAGGGACTCGCCCTCGCGGGGCTCGACCTCCTGCCTCGTTCCGTTGAGCTCGAAGTGGATCGCCAAGGTGGGTGGGACTCTACCAACAATGGTCGGGGCGGGCAGGCGCCTCCCTCATCTGCGGGTGGTAGAATATCCGGGTAGAGATGCCCGGCTCGGCCCCCTCCCTCTTCACGATCCTCCTCGCGGGTGGACGCTCGCGCCGGACCGGCGAGCTGCTGGGACCCAAGGGGCTGGTCGAGCTGCGCGGGGTGCCCTTCCTCCTGCGGCAGGTGCAGGCCCTGCGGACCCTGGGGCTGATGCCGGTGGTGGTGACCGGCTTCCACCACGAGGCCTACGCCGGGGCGCTGGCCGGGGCGGCGGCGAGGATCGTCCGGAACCCGGATCCCGATCGTGGTCCCTTCTCCTCCCTCCAGTGCGGGCTCGAGCTCTGCCTGAAGGATCGCGGCTTCTCCGGGGGGCTCTTCGTCCTGCCCCTCGACGTCCCGGTGCCGAGCGGCCGGGTCTTCGAGATCCTGCGCGAGGGCGGGGGCGGCACCCACGCGGCCATCCCCACCCACCAGGGCCGCGGCGGGCACCCCGTCTGGCTGCCCCGGCCGATCGCCGAGAACCTGCTGGCGGTCGCCGACGGGCCCGACGCCCGCCTCGACCGGCAGCTCTCGGCCTGGGCCGGGCGCGGAGCCGTCCGGCGGCTGGCCGTCCCGGACGGAGACGTGCTCCTCGATCTGAACACCGAGGGTGCGTGGCGAGCCTACCTCGACCTACACGACTGAAGAGATCGCGAGGGGGCTTTGTGGCAAGCGCCCCGCGCCTCGGGTTATCCTTCGATCGAATCGCTTTCTCGTCTGGAGGGACCCCGTGATGACCACGCGACTTTCTCGCGTCCTGCCGATCTTCGTCCTCGCTTTCGCCGCCGCCTGCGGCGACCCCGGCCTCGTCGACATCCCCGGAGGGGACAAGCCCGAATACAACGGTGAGGGCTACAAGCTCGAGATCGTCACCCCGATGCCGATGGTCCTGCAGACCTCGACCACCGGCCTGCTGACGGTCCGCCTGACGCGCCAGGACGTTGGCGTGGCCGGCGCGAACGTGGCCTTCGCGGTGGACGGCGCCAGCGGCGGCGGACGGGTGGGCGCCCTGCGGGCCGCGACCTCCGGCACCGGTGAGGCCTCGGTCGAGGTGATCGCGGGGGCCGAGGAGGCGACCTTCCGCATCGCGATGGAGAGCCAGTACACCAACCTGATGTACGCCGACGTGCAGGTGCGCGCGGCGAACAACACCGGCACCACCGTGACGGTGAGCATCGCCTATCCGGATCAGACCACCCAGCCGATCCAGACGGCGACGATCTCGATCCACGAGGGCACGGTCACCTGCGACGCCCTCAACGCGGCGACCCCGCCGACGGCCCTCTCCTCCCAGGTCCTCAGCAACATCACCAGCAGCGTGGTGTTCACCGACGTCCAGGGCGGCCAGCAGGTCACCGTGCTGGCGGTGGGCAAGAACGTGAACTCCGCCGAGGTCGCCGACGGCTGCGTCGCCGCCACCGACGTGGTGCTCGGCCAGGACAACCCGGTGATGGTCACCCTCGCGGCGCGCACCCTGCGCCTGCAGGGCACCTACGACTACACCAGCGAGTTCGACATGGCGAACGCCATCCCCGGCGTCTTCGGCGACATCGTCAGCGAGGTCGCGGCCATCTCGAGCGACCCCGGGCTCTACATCGTCCTGAAGATCGAGGACCTCGTCGCCGATCCGGGCGACTTCCCCGGGTGGATCATCGACGCCGCCGCCAACGCGGTGAACAACCTCATCACCTCCTACCTGCCGGAGACCTTCCTCAACTGGCTCACCTGGATCGGTGACGCCGCCCGGGTGGTCACCAACCTCACCGTCGAGGGCACCCTCACCATCGCCGACGACGGCAGCGGCGGCCTGCAGGCCACCGAGGTCTGGCAGAACGTGGTCTTCCAGTGGCGCGGCCAGTGCGATCCGGCCACCTCGCCGCTCTGCGACCAGCGCCGCATCGCCCTGCGCAACACCCGCATCGGCGAGCAGACGATGACCTACGCGGTGACCCGCGACAACCTGGTCTTCCGCGCCGGCGAGCACACCCGCAGCGTGCCCTACGCCCGCTTCTTCCACCTCTTCCTGCTGCAGGTCGTCTATCCGGAGCTCGTCCCCGGCGCGACCGGCACGGGGCAGATCCTCGCCAACGCGATCGACTGCAACGCGGTCGCCGAGTGGGTCGAGGAGGTCGACGGCAACGACGACGGGCAGATCGACGTGGTGGTCACCACCCTCTCCGTGGCCCAGCTCGAGGGCTACTGCGGCCAGGGCCTCTCGGCGGTCGGCGGCGTCATCGACGGCAAGCTCGACCAGCTGGCCAACTCGGTGAACAGCAACGTCAGCCTCACGGGCGCCGCCGAGATCGTCGATCTCAACGCCGACCTCCTGGTCGACAAGCTGCAGAACGGCGTCTGGACCGGCACCATCACCGTGGACGGCTCGGCCGAGCCCGTGACCGGCTCCTTCGACGCGAGTCGCAACTAGGCGCGAGCCGACCTCAGCCTCCGCTTCCGCTTCCGCCTCAGCGGCTTTTCCATGGTGTGCCCGGATGCGTCCGGGGAACCAGGGAGAAACCGCTGAGGCTTAGGCTGAGGCGGAGGCTTAGGAGTAGAACAGGAGCATGATCGGTGCCCGCCTGTTCGCTCTCGTCCCCCTCCTCGTGACCCTGGGCTGCGCGGGGCATCTGCCCCGCCTGGTGAAGCTCCCGGCCAAGGAGCCGGGGACGATCTTCTTCGAGGGGGTGCGGGTCTTCGACGGCGAGGATCTCCTCCCGGGACCGCAGGACGTGCTGGTCCGCAAGGGGAAGATCGCCTTCGTCGGCCCCGCCGGGACCGTGCCGCCCCCCGAGGGCGCGACGAGGATCCCGGGAGCCGGGCGCACCCTCCTGCCGGGGCTCTGGGACAGCCACCTCCACCTCGGCGGCGCGCAGGGTGAGCTGCCCTGGGACGCCCGCCTGCCGGACCTGCGCCGTCAGCTCGAGGGCCTGGTCTACTCGGGGGTGACCTCGGCGGTGGACGCCGGACGCAGCCTCGACGTCCAGAAGCTCCACCGGCGCATCCGCCGCGGGAAGGTGGTCGGCCCCCACCTGATCTCCTTCTCCCGGGTCCTCACCAAGAAGGAGGGGCACCCGATCCCCCTCATCCGGACCTTCCTCCCCTGGCCGGTCTCGTCCATCGGCATCAAGCGCTCGGTGCGGGAGATCGACTCGGTGGAGGAGGCGGGCCCGGCGGTGGCGAGGGAGATCACCAGCAGCCAGACCCCCTGGGTGAAGATCGTCTACAACTCGATCCCCGACGACGCGGCGCACCTCTCCTTCGAGGAGCTCGAGGCGCTCATCCTGGCCGCCCACGCCGGTGGGCGGAGGGTCGGCGTCCACGTCGGCACCCCCCGGGAGGCGAAGGAGGCGGCCGCCGCCGGCGCCGACCTCCTGATGCACACCCCCTGGACCGCGGAGCTCACCGAGACAGTGCTCCTGGCGCTGCAGGAGGGTGGCGCCCCGGTGATCACCACCTCCCAGATCCAGGGCTCCGTCGACCGCGCCGTGCGCGGCGAGCTCGACCCCTTCGAGCTCGAGCAGGCGGTGGCGGACCCCGAGCGCCTCGCGCGGCTGGGGCCCAAGCCCCGGGGCTACCGGGAGGAGGTCTTCTCGCCGGAGTACCTCGAGAAGCTCGCCGTCTGGGACCGCCGGCTGGGGGAGAACCTCCTCCGCCTCTTCGAGGCCGGCATCCCCCAGCTGGTGGGCACCGACGCCAGCGTGCCGGGGCTCTACCAGGGCCCGGCCCTGCACCGGGAGCTGGAGGCGCTGGTGGCCCTCGGCCTCCCGCCCCTGGAGGTCCTGCGCCGGGCGACCTCCCGGCCGGCGGCCTTCTTCGAGCCCCAGGGCAAGCGCGGCCGCGTCGAGCGGGGCCACCTCGCCGATCTGCTCCTGGTCGAGGGCAACCCCCTCGAGAACATCACCGACACCCGGCGCATCGTCGGGGTGTGGGTCGGCGGCCGCCGGGCCGAGCGCCTGACACCGGCGCACGTCGCCGAGGCGCGCTAGACTGAGGGGATGCGTCGGCTCCTCACGTCCATCGCCCTCCTCCTGGCCGGCACCGGCTGCGCCACCAACCTCTCGACCCTGCAGTCGGCCGAGACCCTCAAGCCGATGCAGGTGCGGCCGGCGATCGGCGGCGGCATCTACCTGCCGGTGGGGCAGGTGCAGGAGACCAAGGCCCTGGCCGACGAGGAGGCCGCGAACCTCCAGGCGGTGCAGGACGGCACCGGCGGCACGCCCCCGGACGCGGCCACTCAGCGGCGGATCATCGAGCTGGCCGCCTCCCTCGCCGTGCTCACCCCGGCCCCCGTCGCCCAGGGAGGCCTGCGCCTCGGCCTGGCCGAGGGCTTCGACGTGGGCTTCGCCTGGTCGACCTCCTCCTGGCGCATCGACGGCAAGCTGCGGCTGCGGGGCGGCGAGGGGAAGGGCGTCCACGTCGCGCTGCTGGCGGGCTACGAGCTCTACACCTTCGACGTGCGCCTCTTCGAGCTCGACCAGTACCTGCAGCAGGACATCTCGATGATCTTCGACTACGTGAGCCTGGACAGCCCCCAGCGCCACGACTTCGATCTGCGCCTGCTCCTCTCGGGGAAGATCGCGAAGCTCTTCGTCCCCTACGCCGCCCTCGAGTACCGGGTCGGCATCTACTCCCTGCCCCTGACCCTCACCTACACCCTGCCGCCGCCGGCCGCTCCCTTCGTCCACGAGGAGGACCTCAAGGGCACCCTCCACTACGGCGGGGTGATGGGCGGGCTGGCCTTCGGGCCGAAGATGGTCCGGCTCTACGTCGAGGTGCACGCCGGCTACGCGTATGCGCCGAGCACGGTCTACGGGGAGGCGGCGGAGCTGGGCGGCCTCGCCGTCTTCCCCGCCGCCGGCCTCGCGCTCACCCTGTTCTGATGGGGTCAGACCCCGACAATTGACATTTGGGGTCGAGACCGGACGAGCAGCTCCAAATGTCAATTGTCAGGGTCTGACCCCAGCCTTCTTCCTCGGCGTGCCGCGGAAGCAGCGGTGGATCTTCTTGTCCCGGAAGTCCTCCGGGATGCTCCCCGGCGTGAGCTCCTCGATCTCGAAGTCGTCGAAGGCGCCCTCGGCGGGATCGAAGCTGCGGTAGTTGGCCGAGAAGTAGAGGGTGCCCGCGCCCTCCAGGCGCTGGCGCACGCCCCGCAGCAGGGCCTGATGATCGCGCTGCACCTCGAAGTCGCTCTCCATCTTCTTGCTGGCGGAGAAGGCCGGCGGGTCGAGGACGATCAGGTCGTAGCGGTCGGTCCCCTGGAAGAGCCAGCGCAGGACGTCCGAGCGCAGGAAGTCGTGGGTCTCGGTGGGGAGATCGTTGAGGGCGAAGTTGTCCTCAGCCCAGTCCAGGTAGGTGTTCGAGAGGTCCACCGAGGTCACCCGCTGGGCCCCGCCCGCCGCCGCGTGCACCGAGAAGCTGCCGGTGTAGCAGAAGAGGTTGAGCACCCGCTTGCCGCGGGCCTCGGCGCCCACCCGCGCCCGGGTCTCCCGGTGATCGAGGAAGAGGCCGGTGTCGAGGTAGTCGTCGAGGTTCACCCAGAACTTCAGGCCCGCCTCGGTGACGACGTGGCGCCTCCCGGTGCGGGCCCGCACCTCGTACTGCTCCTGGCGCCAGGCCTTCGGCGCCTTGATCGCGAGGTGTACCGCCTCCTCGGGGACCTCCAGCGCCTCGGCGCAGGCCGCGATCGCCTCCCGGGCCGGCGCCTCGCCCCCGGTGGGCACGCCCCGCCGCTCCTGACCCGAGGGCAGCCAGAGCAGGCGCACCTGCCCCGCGTACCACTCCACGATGTAGCGGTGCCCGGGGATGTCACGATCGTAGACCCGCCAGGCGTCGGTCCCCGTGCGCTTCGCCCACTTGCGCAGCTTCTTCTGCTGCTTGCGCAGCCGGCCGACGAAGTCGTCCATCCTCTCCATCTAGAGTCCTCGCTCGCAGGCCCGCAGGCGCTGGAAGTGCTCCCAGTCCTCGCCGCCCGCCGCGGCGAGGCGGCCGGCCAGCTCGAGGTTCTCGGCGGCGCGCGCGAGGCGCTCCCAGCCCGCCGACTCGAGGAGGAGGGCGTCGATCTTCGCGTCGACGCCCCGCTCTACGGCCCGCTTGGTCTGGTAGGCCCGGGAGAGGGGGTGGGTGTCGAGGAGCTTCAGGATCGCCTCCCGCTCCTCCGCGAGGAGCGCGGGGTAGGCGGGGTGGTAGGGATCGTCCAGCACCGGCCAGCGGGAGAGGAGCAGCCCGGAGAGATCCCACCAGGCCTCGTCGGTCTCCTGCCGGGCCCGCTCGGCCTGCAGCTCCAGCGCCTGCAGCTGCAGGCGCGCCGCCTCCAGCTTCCGGGAGGCCGCGCGGGCGTCGAGGCCCAGGGAGGCCTCGAGGGCCTTCACCACCCGCCGCTCCTCGGGGAGGTCGACCTCCTTCGAGGGGCCGCGCTCGGGGGCGGCCTGCCGTAGCCAGCGCTCGCTGGTGGTGGTGGGCACGTCGAGGGTCTTCGAGACCAGCCGCACCCGGGTGTGGGCCTCGAGGAGCGAGACCCGGCGATCGCCGTCGAGGTCGAGGAGCCCGGGCTCCAGGGGCTTGCCCTCCCGGTCCTCACCCTTCAGGGCGTGGAGGAAGTGGATGCCGTAGCCCTCGTGGACCCGGCGATCGGGGTCGGGATCGCAGCCCGAGGCCTGCCGCTCCCAGGTGGTGGCGAAGAGGCCGCAGCGCAGGGCGCCCGGCCCCGGCCCCTGCGCCGCGTCGCCCTCCCGGAAGAGCACCTCGGAGAAGCCCCCGGAGTAGCACGAGGTCAGGATCAGCCGCAGGGTCGCCGCCTCGGGCGCCGCGTCCGCCACCGCGGCCAGGTCCGGCACCCCGACGGACCAGCCGCCCCAGAGGCGGATGAGCGCGTCGGCGGGGGCTTCGCTGCTCTCGCCGTGGGCCGCGACGTAGAGGGTGGTGGTGCCCTCCCGCTTCAGCTCCAGGGCGAGCACCTCCTCCAGATCGTCGGCCCGGGCCGGGCCGCTGGGCTTCAGGCTCGTGGGCTGGTAGCGGGCGTCGCGGCCGCCGCGGGGAGCGAAGAGGTGACCGAGGCGGGCGACGAGGGGATCGCCCTTCACCTCCGGATCCCGCACCTGCACCGCCCGGGTCCCGGCGCCTCCCGCGTAGAGGAGCGCCACCGGCTCCCCGAGGACCGCACGGGCCAGCTCGAGATCCTGCTCGATCGAGAGCTGGTTGGAGTCCGGGCTCGAGCCACCGCCCAGCCCGACCCAGCGCAGCTTGCCGAGCCCGGGGTGAGGGCGCAGCCCGCCGGCGCCGAGGCCGGCGGCGAGCGCCACCCCCAGGATCAGGGGGGGCAGGCGGCGGAAGATCGAGCGCATGGCCGATCAAAGACCACGAACCCACCGGCAGCGCCAGCCACGCGCCTCTGATGGGGTCAGACCCCGACACTAGACATTTGGTATCGAAGCGACTTCCGGGCTGCCAAGTGTCAAGTGTCGGGGTCTGACCCCATCCGGGAGCTATACTCGCGCCATGCGGGGCCACGAGGAGGACGGATACGAGGGCGTCGATCGCCGCTCCCTCTCCTGGCTGCTGCGCTACCGGGTGCCGATCCTGCTGGTGCTCTTCGCCGCCAGCATCACCCTGGCCCACGCGTCGAGCGAGCTGCGCTTCGACTTCTCGCCCCAGCAGCTCTTCGAGACGGTGGACGAGGACCCGGCCTGGCGGGTGTGGCAGGAGACGATCGAGATCTTCGGCCGGGACGACCTCACCCTCTTCGTGGTCCTCGACCTGCGGCCCCTGGGTGAGGCCGCCGACGTCCTCGACGATCAGCACCGAGCCTGGCTGGGGGAGCTCGCCGAGGCCATGGAGGAGAACCCGGACGTGGTGGAGCAGAGCTCCATCGCCCGGATGACCACCATCCGGGGCGACGGCGAGTCCCTCGACGTCCTCGACGCCTCCGAGCTCGACGCCGAGGAGCTGGCGAACGACCCCATCCTGCGGGGCAGCCTCTTCTCGCAGGATCGCAAGCTGGCGGTCGCGCTCCTGAAGCTCGACCCCGGCCGGCGGCAGGTCGACGACCTGCGGCCGATGGTCGAGGGGGTCGCCGCCTGGCTCGAGGCGCACCCCCCACCGGCGCCGGCGAGGGTCCACCTCGCGGGCATCCCCTACATCCGGGTGGACGTGGCGGACTCCCTGCGGGCGGACCAGCTGAAGTTCATGCCGATCACCCTGGCGGTGCTCCTCGCCCTGCTCGGCTTCATCTTCCGCAGCGTCACCCGGATGCTCCTGCCCCTGGCCACGGTGGGCCTGGCGGTGGTCTGGACCACGGGGGTGATGGCGCTGACCGGCACGCCGGTGGACATCATCAACAACGTGGTGCCCTCCCTCCTGCTGGTGATCGGCCTCTCGGACGGGCTCCACCTCATGGCCCGGGCGCACGCCGAGACGGCCGGGGGCGTCGACCCGAAGGTCGGCCTCGACCGGGCGGTGCGGCGCATCGCGGCGGCCTGCTTCCTGACCAGCATCACCTCGGCGGTGGGCTTCGCCTCCCTCCTCGCCACCGGCACCGCGGGCTTCTGTATCCGCCACGCCTGGGCGACGGTGATCGCCAGCGCCCTACTCACCCTCGGCGCGGCCACCATCGGCCTCCTGCGGGTGCACCCCAACGTCCGCCTCACCGAGGTCTACGGGCCCGAGCACCCGGTGCGCACCCTGCAGGCGACCCTCGATACGCACCTCGGAGGGGTGCTGCCGATGGACCTCCTGGTGCGCTTCCCGCAAGCGGAGGCGGAGCGGGATCCCGAGCGCCTGAAGCAGGTGCAGGCGCTGCAGCAGCAGGTCGAGGCCCTCCCCGGGGTGACCCACGCCCGCAGCGTGGTCGACTTCGTGGCGGGCCTCCACCGCGCGCTCACCGGCGCCGGCCCCGGCTCCGCCGAGCTGCCCGGGACCCGGGAGCTCCTCGCCCAGGAGTGGCTGCTCTCGGAGATGGGCACGGAGACCCTGCCCCTCGAGCGCTACCTCGCCGACGAGGGGAGGCTGGTGCGGATCTTCCTGCGCACCGCCGACATCGGCGGCCGCCGGGCCGGCCAGCTCGAGGGGAGGATCCAGGAGCTCGCCGCCGGGATCTTCGGCGAGGCCAGCGAGGTCGAGGTGACCCTCACCGGCGACGCCTACGTCGCGTCGCGGAACATGACCGCCCTGATCGGCGACCTCTTCCGCTCCCTCTCCCTGGCCAGCTGCTTCATCTTCGTGGTGCTGCTGGTGGCCTTCCGCAGCCTGCGCCTCGCCCTCCTCGCGGTCTGGCCCAACGCCCTGCCCCTGATCGTCACCCTGGGCGTGATGGGCCTGTGGGGGCTGGACCTCGACGTCACCAACGTCGTGATCTTCTCCATCGCCCTGGGGCTCGCGGTGGACGACACCATCCACGTGATCGCCCGCTTCCAGGAGGAGCGCCGCGAGGGCGAGGATCCCACCCTCGCCCTCGAGCGGGCCATGCAGGGGACCGGCCAGGCCATCGTCCTGACCTCGGTGGTCCTCGGAACCGGGATGCTGGTGCTCACGACCTCGACCTTCATGCTCACCGCGCGCTTCGGGGCGCTGGCCGCCCTCACCCTGGGCCTCGCGCTGGTGGCCGATCTGGCCCTGCTGCCGGCCCTGCTCCACCTGGCCTACCGCCCGCGGGCTCCGGCGAGCGACTCCCCCGCCGGGGAGGAAAACGGGCTAGGATCGCGGGTGGAATGAGCAAGCGCCCCAGGCACGAGAGCGAGATTCTCCTTCGCGAGGTGCGCGGGCCCGAGGAGCCCATCGAGGTGCTGGATCTGACCACCCGCACCGAGGCTCGCCACGAGCTGGTCGCGCTCATGGACGGTCCGAAGGCCGCCATCGATCTGGCGCAGGCCTGCCTGCTGATCACCCGGGACGAGCTGGACGGCGACCTGGACGAGGACGAGGAGGCGGCCAGCCTGGAGGAGCTCGACCACCTGGCGACCCGGGTGCGGCACACCTTCTCCCCGGGGGCCTCGTCGCCGGAGCGCCTCGCCGCCCTGCACCAGGTGCTCTTCGACGACGCCGGCTTCTGCGGCAACCACGAGGACTACTACGCCATCGACAACGCCCTGCTCCCCCGGGTGATGGCCACCGGCATGGGGCTGCCCCTCCTGCTCTGCGTCGTCTACGTCGAGGTCGCCCGGCGCGTGGGGATCGAGGCGCAGCCCGTCGCCTTCCCCGGCCACTTCCTGGTCCGCTGCGAGCTCGACGACGGCTTCCTGGTCATCGACCCCTTCAACGGTGGGCGCCTCCTCGACCGCGCCGACTGCGAGGAGCTCCTCGAGGAGATCACCGAGGGGCAGCACACCTTCGACGAGGCGATGCTCGAGCCGGCCACCGAGCTCGAGGTGCTGACCCGCCTCTACCTCAACCTGCGCCGCAGCCACCTCCTCGCCGGCGACATCGTGCGGGCCCTGCGGGCCCAGGACGGGGTCGTCGCCCTCAACCCCGACTCGATCCCCGCCCTGCGGGATCGGGCCCGCCTCTACGCCCGGCTGGGGGCCCACCCCCTGGCGGCCCTGGACCTCGAGCACTGCCTGGAGCTGGGCCCGCGGACCGGCAAGCTCTACCAGGCCCTCCAGCAGGAGGCCGCCATGGCCCGGCGCAAGGGGCGCTTCCAGGCATGAAGACGATCGCCCACACCCTGATGAGCATCGCCCTGGCCGGCTCGGCCCTGCTCTTCGTCCCGGCCCTCTACCTGCGCTACCGGGCCGCGGCCGATCCGCTGGGGATCGTGGACGGACTCCTGCGCCTCTCCTGGTGGCTGCCGATCCTCTTCTTCGCCGCCCTCCTCATCTACGCCGAGGGGCGCATGTCCCGGGCCCGGGGGCTCTTCTCGGTCTACCTGCCCCTCTTCCTGGTCCTCTCCCTCACCGGGGTGGGGATCGTCGGCTGGGCGAACGACGGCAACATCATCGTCGACCACGAGGCGCGGCGCCTCTCCCGGGCAGAGGAGCTCGCGGAGTCCCGGGGCGAGCGGGTCCTGCGGGAGTCCGACTTCTCCCTGGTCGCGGGCCCGGCGATCTGGGCCCACGAGCACCTGCCCCGGCACCCCTTCGGGCGGGCGCCGCTGAAGGCGGGCGGCCCGGCGGACTGAAGGCCGTCGTCAGGCCGGCCCGATCAGGGGATCGGGCACTGGATCGCCGCGTAGATCGACCCGTAGTAGGTGTTCATCGCCTCGAGGAGGTCGATCAGGAAGGGCCAGGAGAGGGCCCCGCCCCCGAGGATCATCGCGGAGATGATCGCGTACTCGGAGGAGGCCTGCCCCGCCTCGACGGCCGCGCCGGCCTTGCGCCAGAGCTCACGCAGCCGGGAGATCACGGCTGCTCTCCCTGGCAGTTGCCCTTGGAGGAGCACTTCTGCTTGCACTTCGCCTCCACGGTCTTGCAGGCGCCCTTGCACTTGCCGGCGCCGCGGCCCGCGTACTCGTCGCAGGCCTCCTCGCACTTCTCGGTGCGCTCCTCGCAGCGGACCTCGCACTCCATCACGTCGTCGTAGGCCATCGCCTGGCCGGGGAGCACGAGTGCGCCGGCCAGGAGGCCAAAGATCGCCAGAGCTCGAATCGTCTTCATACCTTCCTCCAGGAGTTCAGTTCGCCACCGCCGGGGGCGCGGCCCCCGCGGGCTTGCTGTGATCGGATAGCAGAGAGAAGACCTGGATGCCCGGACGCTGGGAGAGCGGGTCGTGGCGCAGGCTGACCTGCGCCTCCAGCTGGCTCTTCCGCGCCTTGATCCAGGCGTTCTTTCCGTCCTTGCCCATCGTCACGCTCGGCCGCTGCCAGCCTCGTTCGACGAAGGCCGCCTCGTAGTATTCAATCAGCTGCCCGAGGGTCAGATCGGGCACCGTGGCCGTCACCCACTGCTGGCCGATCCCCTCGACGCCGGCGCCCATCACCGCGGTGTGGGTGGCGCTCGGCGGGTGGGGTAGGACCTCGGGCACCCGGGCCTCCTGCATGCTCCGCATGACGTCCGGGGCGCTGGAGGTCGAGACGAAGACCAGGGTGGAGTCGTCCCCCTGCGGGATCAGGGTGGCCGTGTGCTGCAGGTCGGTCATCTTCTCGCGGTAGCCCACGTAGCCGATCCCGCTCTCGAAGCGCTTGGAGACCAGCTGCATCCCGGCCTCGGAGAGCCGGGTCTCGTAGAACTGCTGCACCACCTCGATCGGGTCGGGGGCGGTGAACCATCCGGTGGACATGGGGACGCCCTGGACGTTCATCTGATCGCTGAAGGCGCTCAGCTGTGCGTCCGCGTAGGCGGGCATGCCGCTCTCCTTCTCCGAGATGGGGCGCGGGGGCACGTCGAGGGGCTCGAGGGCGCCGACCTCCAGGACCTCCAGCTCGGCGGGCCCCGTCTCCGAGCGCAGGAAGCCGAGCCCCACGCCGAGGACGGTGCCGGCCACTGCGGCCAGGAGAATGGTTCGAAGCCAGCCCGGCATGACGTCCCTGCTAGCAGCTCTCCGCGTCCTTGCAGCCCATGTACCACTTGCCGCGGTCCGAGTTCTTGTAGGTGTTCTCGTACTTGTCGCCGTCGCCGTCCTTCCAGGGCGTGACGAAGTACTTCCGGTTCTGTCCCTCTTCGCTGACGTTGTTCTTGGGCGTCTGCGAGCTGCTGCCCGAGCCCACGCCGTAGCGCTGCTTGAGCTGGCCGTGGCGGACGGCCAGGTCGGCCTCGAAGAGGTTGTCGCCGAAGAACCAGCCGTAGCCCGGCATCAGGAGCTCGTTGCCCCAGGCCTGGGCCAGGAAGGCGATGGAGCCGCCGAAGTAGCCCCAGTAGATGATGCTGCCGGTGTAGGCCTTGTCGACCCGGTCGAAGAAGTTCCCCGACTCGTTCTCCTGGTCCTGGTCGGCCACGTCGTTGAGCGCCCAGGTGTCGGTGAGGATCGCCGTGCGGTAGGGCGGGTACTGGAAGAAGCCGCCGCTCACCCCGTGGGCGTCACCCTGGAGACCGTTGTTGACGTGGTGGACCTCCGAGAGCCCGCCGGCGCCCTTGTCGTCGCCCTCCAGGATGTCGTGCTGCGAGAACTGCTGCATGAACTTCGAGGAGATCCGGTCGTTGATGACCGAGAGCTGGGCCTTGCAGGTGAAGAAGCCTCCGTGCGCGCCGTTCTGGATCTCCCCGATCAGCGCCCCCGAGGGCCCCAGGAAGTCCATGGGCACGTCGGCGGCGAAGCTGTCGTCGGTCAGCTCGCAGGCGACCTGGTTGGCCGACCCCCCGCCCTGCAGCCAGCACTGGTGAGCCGAGAGGGCGAGGTGGTGGGTCTCGTCGTCGCAGTCGGTGCCGGCGGAGTAGGCGTTGTAGGCCGCGCTGTGATCGCAGTAGAGGAGCCGGTTGGCGGCCCCGACGCTGTTGGCGTGGTTGCTGCCCTTCTCGTAGTCGCGGGCGGTCAGGTCCCACTGAGCCGAGATCACCGTCTCCTGCAGGTTCAGCTTGTAGCGCAGCAGGTCGTCGAGGAGCAGCGCGTAGAGGATCATCGGCACGAAGACGATCATCGAGATCGCCATCTCGACCATCGCGCCGCCGCGCTCGTCGGTGAAGCGGGAGAGGAGAGGAAGGTATCGCATGATCGTCTCTCCTAGTTCTTGGGAACGGTGGGGATGGCAGAGACAATGGCCCACTCGACCTCACCGGCGGCCGCCAGCACGATGGCCGCGTCGAGGGTGTCGAAGGGGTGGAGCTTCGCCCGCCAGTAGGGGTTGAAGAGGTTGGGCTGCTCCTTCCAGTCACCCAGGCGGTGGTAGTAGACCAGCGCCTTGCTCATCGCGCTGCCGGTGCCCGGGGCGAGGCGCACGGTGGCGTCGCCCTGCGCGCCGTGGGTGAGGGTGAGCTCACCGGAGTCGGTGATCTCCCAGGGCTTGGCGGCGGACTCACCGATGCCCCGCAGGCGCAGATCCTGGGTGGTGTAGGCGTAGACCGAGGGCTGGCCCCAGTCGGCGCTCTTCTTGTCGTTCGCCCGGAACTTGATGAAGCAGTTGTTCTGGAAGAGGCAGGAGAAGCCCCCGCCGGCGTTCACCCCGTCGAAGTCGTGGTCGTCCTCGTGGGCGTCGCTCGGGTCGTGGTCGCCGCCGTTCTCGTCCGAGAAGATCGACGCCTCGTAGGGGAGCATCATCGCGGCGTGGTCCTTCCAGGAGAAGACCCAGCCGTGGTCGTCGGCGCCGATGGTGGTGCCCTTGCGCATCGAGCGGCCGTCGTGGAGCTGACCGGTGCTCTTGCTGTCGATCAGCTTCGCCGTGCCGTCGTGCATCAGGGCGATCGACATGCCGTCGTCGGGGACGTCGGTCATGAAGTCGATGTTCCAGGTCGGCGAGAGGAAGAGGAGGGGCAGGAAGGGCCGCTCGGCGGGCCACTCGGGCCGGGTGCCGTTGGCCACCTCGGCCATCACCTTCGCCCGGTTCTCGTCGTCGACCGAGGGGCAGCCGATGGCGGCGATGTCGAGGAGGGGCGGCTTCTCGACCGCGCAGGCCAGCTCCCGAACGTTGTAGGCGCCGACGCCCATGGGCAGCTCGGAGGCGTGGGGTGCGTATTGCTCGTCGGTGTCCCGCTCGGCCCCCGTCTGTCCCTTGAGCTTGGACTGGAAGGAGATCGTCCCGTCGGTGCCCAGCAGGACGTCGGAGGTCCGGGTGAGCATCGAGAGCTGGGAGAAGTGGATGACGTTGATCATCAACTCCAGCATCTGCATGGCGAAGCGGAAGGAGCTCTCGAGGTCTTTGACGTCGTCCGCCTTCTCGTCCGCCATGTCGAAGTAGTCGAAGGCGATGCCGATGTCCTCGATGCCCTCGATGCAGTGTTGCACGCAGGAGCAGTAGGTGCAGGCACAGCAGAGGCCGAACTCGATCGCCGCCATGATCAGGAAGTTGTAGGCCGCCCGCTGGCTCATCGCCGGCACCGAGCTCGCCGCCGACATGTAGGCGTGCAGGCTCATCGCCGAGACGTAGGCCGCGGCCATCGCCCGGTTGGTGTAGGCGATGTAGTTGAAGGCCCGCGCCTCCTGGACGGCCATCGAGTAGGCCTGGGCGTCGGCGTAGTTCTGGATGCGGATCTTCTCGTGGATGGCCTGGCTGATGTTGAACGAGAACATCAGCATCAGGGCCAGGACGAGCATGGAGCCGGCGCCCAGGGCCAGCGCCTGTCCGCTCTGGCCGTCCCTGGGATCTCGCAGTGCGTTCTTCAGCATCTTCATTCCCCCCTAGAGCCAGCGGGCTTCGCAGTCGCCGTTGATGCCCGAGCTGTCGTTGGCCGGCAGATTGCTCTTGTAGAGGTTGGACTGCATTCGCATCGAATAGGACGCCCGGATCGGCCAGATGTAGATGCCCATCTCGCCGAGCATGTCGTACATCATCAGGCCGTCCTGCCAGGCCTTCATCCGCCGCTGCATCCCCCGCATCCGGTCGATGGCGGTCTCACCGCCCATGTAGAGGGCGCGGGAGATGTCCTTGCCCAGGGCGATGTTGTGGAAGATCTGGTTCGCGAAGGGGATCGGCATCCGGTAGTTGTAGGTGACCTGGATCCGCAGCTTGGTGCGGTCGAACTTCTTCCAGTTGGCGTCGTCACGGTTGGCGACGTTGGCGGTGTTGATCTGGGGATCGTCGAAGTCGACCTCGTTCGTCTTCCACTGGATCGCCGCCTGGGTGGGGCCGCAGATGGCCACCTCCACGTGCTTGAAGATCGGCGCGTCGAGCATCATCCCGTCGAGCAGCCCGTGCCTGAACCACTTCATCAGGTAGTCCGAGGGCTCGGTGACCGGGGTGATGACCTCGGTACCGCTGCTGCTCTTCGAGATCAGGGGCAGCAGGGTCCACAGCGCCGTGCGGCGCATCTCGCGCACGTTGGCGTTGTGCACCGCCCCGGCCCGCACCGCCTTGTAGGCGGCGTACTTGGTCATCAGGCGCGCCTGGTGGATGAGCCCCAGCTGGAGCAGTCCCAGGATCAAGAAGACGTACATCGGGATGACGATGGCGGACTCGACCATCGCCTGGCCGTCCTCACCCCGCGCGCGACCTCGTCTCTTTCGCATCCAGTTCATCGCTGAACTCCCCTTGGATCCCCGCCGCCGTCGACCCGATCCACAATCGGGTCTTCTGGCCGGAATTCGAGCAGTTCCAGTGTACCGCCTGTCCCCCCGCGACCCATCGGTCAGGTGGACCGAGCGGTGGGCCGGGGTGGGAAAACACCTACATTCACCCACCCCCCGGGCCGGAGAGAGGGGATCGGGTCCGGATCAGCCCAGAGAGAGCTCTCGCTTCAGATCCGCGGGCCGGGAGGCGTGGAGGAGGGCCGTCGCCTCGGTGATCCGGGCCTCCCGGACGAGCCGGTAGAGGTGCTGATCGAAGGTCTGGCAGCCCAGCTCGGAGGCCTGGGAGATGTGGTGCTCGAGCTCGTCGAGCTTCTCCGGGTCCTTGATGCACTCCTGGATCGATCGGGTGGTCCGCATGATCTCCACCGCCGGGATCATGCCGCCCTGCGCCCCCTTGATCAGGCGCAGGGAGACCGTCGCGATCAGCGACTCGGCCAGGCGCAGGCGGACGCTCGACTGCTCGTCGCCGGGGTAGAGGCCGACCAGGCGGGTGATCGTGCGGCGGGCGTCGACGGTGTGCACGGTGCTGACCACCGAGTGGCCGGTCTCGGCCGCCTTCAGGCAGATGTCCACGCTCTCGCGATCGCGCAGCTCGCCCACCATGATGTTGTCCGGGTCCTGCCGCAGCACCGAGCGCAGCGCCCGCTGGAAGCTGTCGGTGTCGGAGCCCACCTCCCGCTGCACCACCAGGCTCCGGGAGGCCGGGAAGAGGAACTCGATCGGATCCTCGATCGTGACGATGTGGGCCCGGCGGCTCTGGTTGATGTGCTGCAGCATCGCCGCGATGGTCGTGGACTTGCCCATCCCGGTGGCGCCGGTGACGAGGATCAGGCCCCGGGGCATCAGCGCGATGTCGGTGAGCACGCGGGGCAGCTGCAGCTCCTCGAGGCTGCGGATGTGGAAGGGGATGATCCGCATCACCACCCCGAGCTCGCCGCGCTGCCGGAAGACGTTCGCCCGGAAGCGGGAGACGCCGGGGATGGCGTAGGAGGTGTCGTGCTCGTTGATCTTCTCGAGGCGCTCGCCCTCGCCCTCCTCGGCCAGGACGTAGCGGGCCACGCTCGTGGTGTCCGCCGGGGTCAGCGCCGGGCCCTTCACCGCGACCAGATCTCCGAGCACCCGGAAGACCGGGGGGTAGCCCACCTCGAAGTGGACGTCGGAGGCCTGGTTGCGGACGGCCGTCTCCAGGATGCCCTGCAGCTGTTGCTCGGTCACGCTGATCTCCTCTCGCCGGACTCCAAATAATAGTACCTCCAGTTCGAGAGGATCCGCGCGCCGTCGCTGCTTTCCCGGATCGAGGCCCGCACCCTGGCCAGGGCCGCCTCGCCCTCCTCGCCCAGGCCCTCCGCCGAGGACCGCACCAGGTCGGCGCGGGCCTCGACGTAGGCCGCCGAGAGCGCGGCGTCGAACTCCGGGTGGAACTGCACCGCCCGGACGCTCTCCCCCAGGGCGAAGGCCTGGTTCGGGGTGTGGGCGTTGCTCGCCAGCACCACCGCGCCCGCCGGCAGGGTGGTCACCGCGTCGCTGTGGGCCTGCTGGACCAGGAGGGTCTCGCCGAGGCCCGCGAAGAGGGGGTCGGCCCGGCCGGCCTCGCTCAGGGCGACCTCGACCGTGCCCGACTCGCGGCCCGCGGGGGAGCGCTCGACGACGCCACCGAAGGCGTCGGCCAGGAGCTGGTGGCCGAAGCAGATGCCCAGCACCGGCACCCCCAGCTGCGCCGCGCCCAGCAGCCAGCCCCCGGCCTCCCCCATCCAGCCGGGATCCTCGGTGATCGAGGCCGCCGAGCCGGTGACCAGGATCCCGGCCACCCCGCGGGCCGGCGGGAGGAGCTCGCCCCGGGTGGGATCGAGGACCCGGTAGCCCCCGGGCCAGTCGCCCAGGGCGCGCTGGAAGATCTCCGGGAAGTCGCCGGCGATGGCCCGCGCCTCGGGCACCGTCTCGCCGGTCTTGAGGATCACGATGGGGCCGCTCGCCATGCCCGCGAATCTAAAACGGCCCTCTCGATCGTGATAGACCGTTGCTGCCGTGAGCGTCTCCCCCCTCATCCTGCTGCTCCTGGCCGGGCAGATCGGCGGCGTCCAGCCCGATCGGGAGGACGCCGAGCAGGAGCAGGCCGCGGCCGAGCACGTCCCGGTCCTCACGAAGGCCCCCGAGCTCCTCGAGTTCGTCGACCCCGAGTACCCGGAAGACATGCAGGCGGAGGGCGTCGCCGGCGAGGTCGTGCTGCAGCTGACGATCGACGAGCGGGGCGAGGTCAGCGAGGCGGTGGTCCTCGAGGGCCTGCACCCCCACCTCGACACCAACGCCCAGCAGGCCGGCCTGCGGCTGAAGTTCAGCCCGGCCGAGGTCGATCACGTGCCCTCGCCGGTGCAGATCGCGTTTCGCTTCGCCTTCACCCTGAGCGTCCCGGAGCCGCCGCCTCCCGAGGCCGACGAGCCCCTGCCGCCGCCCCCCGACACCCTGCGCGGCGTCGTGCGCCTGCGCGGCCGACGCACCCCCCTCGAGGGCGCCTTCGTCGTCAGCGGCGAGCTCTCCACCCAGACCGACGCGGCGGGGGCCTTCGCCCTGCCCCTGCCGGTCGGCGACCACCCGGTGACGGTGAAGGCCCCCGGCTTCTTCGACTTCGAGACGAAGGAGACGATCGTCGAGGGCGAGGCCACCGAGGTCACCTACTACCTGCTCAAGCGCTCGGGCACGCCCTACGAGACCGTGATCCGGGCGCCCAAGCCCAAGAAGGAGGTCTCGCAGGTCGTCCTGGCGCGGGCCGAGCTCCAGAAGGTGCCGGGCACCTTCGGCGACCCCCTGCGGGTGCTCGAGAACCTGCCGGGCATGGCCCGCTCCGGGATCATCGGCGGCGAGCTCCTGGTGCGCGGCGCCAACCCCGAGGACAGCGGCGTCTACTTCGACGGGGTGGGCATCCCGATCCTCTACCACTTCGGCGGCCTGACCTCGGTGGTCAACGCCGAGTTCATCGAGGAGATCGACTTCCAGCCCGGCGGCTTCGGCGCCGAGTACGGCCGGGCGACGGCCGGCGTGGTCGACGTGGAGAGCCGGCGCCTCACCGGCAAGCTGGCGCGGGGGTCGGTGAAGATCGACCTGATGGACACCGCCCTCTTCTACCGGCGGCCGATCACCGAGAAGGTGGCCGTCGGCGTCGCCTTCCGGCGCTCCTACGTCGACGCCCTCCTGCCGATCTTCCTGAAGGCCGCCGGCGCCGAGGGCATCACCCTGGCCCCCCAGTACACCGACTACCAGCTGAAGGTGGACTGGGACGCGGCCCCCGATCAGGACGTCTCCTTCTTCCTCTTCGGCAGCAACGACACCTTCAAGGTCATCGCCCCCCAGGAGGAGCGCGACGCCGGCTTCGAGCTGAAGCTACGGATCGGCTTCCACCGCCTGATGGGCAGCCACGTCTACCGCCTCTCTCCGAAGCTGACGCTGGTGAGCCGCCCCTGGGTCGGGGTCACCCTCCAGAGCGTCGGCGGGGGCGAGGTCGGCCAGACCGGCGGTGGGCTGCAGATCGAGCTGCGCCTGACCAACTGGGAGGCGGGGCTGCGCGAGCGGCTGACCTACGAGCTCTCCGACCGGCTCACCCTGCGCGCGGGCCTGGACCTCTACTACCTCGCCGCCCGGGCGGTGGTGGAGGCGCCCATCGGCGGGGACATCATCGCCTTCCCGGCCCCCGAGCAGCCCCTCTCCGAGAACCAGGAGTTCCGGGTCGACGAGGACGGGATGGGCGACGGCCTCTGGATCGAGGCGACCTGGAAGCCGTCGAAGAACTGGTCGATCACCCCCGGCCTGCGCACCGAGCTCTACTTCTTCCCCGAGAAGACCCACCCCACCCTCGAGCCGCGCCTGGCCGTCCGCTGGAAGGTGCGCGAGGGCAGCGCCGCCAAGCTCGCGGTCGGGCACTACCGCCAGGCCCCGGACGTCTTCGCCATCGGTGAGCAGACCGGCAA
Source organism: Deltaproteobacteria bacterium (assembly GCA_029210625.1). Lineage (NCBI taxonomy): Bacteria > Pseudomonadati > Myxococcota > Myxococcia > Deltaproteobacteria bacterium. Next base: position 428,408 of record JARGFU010000001.1, read on the forward strand.
CCCCCTCATCGAGCCGGAGGCGGCCCTCCACTACGTCGTCGGCTGGGAGCAGCAACTCACCGAGCTGATCGATCTGAACCTCGAGCTCTTCTACAACGACCGCTTCCACCGGGTGGTCAGCTCCAACCGGGTCGAGATCGTCGATGGCGAGGCCATCGTCGAGAACTACAACAACGACGGCCTCGGCCGCGCCTACGGCGCCGAGCTCCTCCTGCGTCACAAGCTCTCCGAGCGCTTCTTCGGCTGGGTCGCCTACACCCTGATGCGCTCCACCGAGCGCAGCCACCCCGGCGACCCCTTCATCGTCACCGACCACGACCAGACCCACATCCTCACCGTCATCGGCTCCTACCGGCCCTGGCGGCCCTTCGAGGTGGGCCTGCGCTTCCGCCTGGTCACGGGCAACCCCTACACCCCCATCGAGGGCGCCTCCCACGACCTCGACACCCTCGGCTGGCCCTCGATCCGCGGCGAGCCGAACTCCGAGCGGATGCCGACCTTCCACCAGCTCGACCTGCGGGCGGAGTACACCTCCACCTACGACCTCTTCACCGTCTCCTACTTCCTCGATCTGCTGAACGCCTACAACGCGAAGAACGCCGAGGACTTCCAGTACGGGTATCGCAAGCGCGAGAAGGTGAACTTCTACGGGCTGCCGATCTTCCCGGTGCTCGGTGTGCGGGGGGAGTTCTGATGCGAGCAAAGCGAGCAGCAGTGAGCCGTGAGCCGTCAGCCGTGAGCCGTGTCGGACAGATCTGCAGCCTCGAGATCTTCATCGGGCTCGCTCTGATCACCCTCCTCTCCGCCTGCTTCCCGGGCCCCTCGGACCGCCAGGATCACGTCCACGACCTCCGCGTCCTCGCCATGAAGATGGAGCCCCCCGAGATCGAGGTGCCCCTCGATCCGGCCGCGCCGCCGGTGGAGGTGCTCTCCACCGCGCTGGTGGTGGACCCCGCCCGGGGCGAGATCGAGCTCGCCTTCCGGGGCTGCCCGAGCCCCTCCTCCAGCGCCTGCCAGAGCAGCCCGGCCGACGCCTCCGATCCCCTCTACCAGCCGCTGATGGCCGAGCGCCGGGAGCGCCTCGCCTTCCCCGCCGAGCCCGGGGCGCCCGAGCTGCTCCCCACCGATCTGCGGGCCTACCCCGCCGCGACGATGAACCGCCTCATCGAGGACGTGGGCTTCGCGGGCATCGCCGGCGCCCGCCCCGCCCTCGAGCTCTCGGTCGACTCGCCGACCCTCGAGAGCCACTACGAGGTCGCCTTCAAGCGCCTCCAGATCTCCTACCCCGACGTCTTCTACCGCGTCGCCCTCGGGGAGCTCGGCATCCCCATCTGCGACGCCCAGGGCCAGCCCGCCGGCTGCCTGGAGTACCGGACCAAGGTGCCCAACTCGAACCCCGTCCTCACCTCCCTCTCCTGGCAGGGGATGCGCGAGGCCGAGAACGGCGAGGATCCCACGCCGGTGCCCGCCGAGGGGCTCGAGGTCGCGGCCGGCACGACGATCCGCATCCACCCCGACATCGACGCCGACGCGGTCGAGGCCTACCAGACCCTGGGCATCGATCTGTCGACCGAGCAGATCGTGGTCAACGACTACGAGGAGCTGCTGGTCCTCAACTGGTTCTCCACCGCCGGCGACTTCTCCCTCTCCCAGACCGTCCCCGAGCGCGACTTCGGCGCCTACACCGACTGGAGCGCCCCCACCGAGCCGGAGGAGATGGGCGTGCACTGGCTCTGGGTCGTCCTCCGCGACAACCGCGGCGGCGTCGACTTCACTCGCCTGAAGATCACCGTCGGGCCCTGAAGCGGGCGGGCCCGCCTCAGGGACAGGCGTCGCCCTGGAGGGTCTCGCAGCGGCCGTTGCTGCAGCCGCAGCTCGTGCCGCAGGTCGCGCCCTCGCAGTCGGGATCCTCGCAGCCGGCGAGGCCGTCGCCGTCCCCGTCGACCTTGGCGGCGCAGTTCGCGGGGGAGTCCTTCGCCCCCACGCAGGCGCCCACCAGGTTGCTCGACATCGGAACGACGCAGTCGTCCCCGACGGTGTTGCAGAAGGTGCACTCTCCCAGTGCGACGTTGCAGATCCCGTCACCGCAGTTGGTCCCGCTGCAGTAGGGGTGGTTCTGGCAGTCCTGGCCTGTATCCTTGCAGATCCGGCACTCGCCGATCTCGGCGGCGCAGACGCCGTCGTAGCAGTTCGGCGCCTGGCAGACCGCCGGACGGGGGACGAAGAGCGGGCAGTCCTGCGTGAGCTGCGAGCAGCGATCGCACTCGTCCGAGACCACGTTGCAGACCCCGTCGGTGCAGCTGTTCGAGGGCTGGCAGGCCGCGGACGAGGCGCAGCTCGAGCAGCCGGCCGTGCACATGCCGTCGTCCGGCCGGCACTGCCCCAGGGCGCAGGTGACGTTCCCACAGACGCTGGTGCCGCCGGAGCCGCAGTCGGCCGTGCAGACCCCGCACTCGCCGCCGAAGAGGTCGCAGTAGCCGTCCCCACAGGTCACGTTGGAGCAGAGGTCGCTGCGCGCACACTCCTGGCACTTGTTGCACTCCATCGGAGCGCTGCAGCGGGCGTCACCGCAGCGGAGCTGGCAGTCGAACTCGAAGGCGCAGTTCGGATCGTAGCAGTCGGTCAGGCCGTCGTTGTCGTTGTCGACGCCATCGACACAGCCGGTCTCGAGGGCCACCCCGTTGGAGCCGCACTGGCAGCCCACGCCGCAGCTGCTGCCCGAGGAGCGGTTCGCCATCTGGCAGCTCGCCCCCTGGCAGAAGCCGTACTCGCAGAGCCCCCCCTGGGGGCAGGCGGCGCTGACGGCGAGGCCGTCGATGGTCTTGTCGCAGTCGTTGTCCAGCCCGTCGCAGGAGACCTCGGGCTGCTCGTACTCGTTCACCTGGGTGGCGTAGTCGCAGCCCGACCAGGTGTTCGCCCCGGTGCAGGTCTCGCGGGTGCCGGCGCAGACCCCGTCCTGGTTGGGGCAGGTCCGGCTGAGGGTGCCGTTGTCGACCGTGCCGTCGGTGACGCCGTCGCAGTCGTTGTCCTTGCCGTCGCAGGCCGTCTCGGTGGTCTGGTAGTCGGTGCCGTAGGCGCAGCTCGACCAGTTGCCGTTGGCGTCGCAGGTCTGCTGGGCGCCGGCGCAGACCCCCTGCTGAAGGGGGCAGTTCTGGACGTCGTTCACCAGGCAGGCGCAGCTCAGATCGGGGTCGGCGTCGTCGGTCAGCCCGTCGCAGTCGTTGTCGAGGCCGTCGCAGGTGGTCTCGGTGGTCTCGTAGGTCGAGGGGTAGACACAGCTGCCATAGATACCGTTGCTGCACTGCCGGTAGGCCGCCGCGCAGACCCCCTGGGTCTGGGCGCAGGCCTGGGTCAGCGGCGTGCTGTCCGACTTCTCGTCGGTGAGGCCGTCGCAGTCGTTGTCGAGGCCGTCGCAGGAGAGCTCGCTGACGTGCTCGTAGTCGCTGCTGTTGGCCGAGAAGCGGCTCTCGCCGCAGGTGAGCCACCCGCCGGCGCCGCCGCAGGCCTTGGTGCTGCCCAGGCAGACCCCGTTCTGGTTGTCGCAGGGCTCGACGAGCGCGTCCTGGGTGTCGGTCAGCCCGTCGCAGTCGTTGTCGAGGCCGTCGCAGGTCTGCTCGACGGTCTGGTAGGTCCCCGGGTAGATGCAGTCGGGGAAGGCGCCGCCGGCGCAGGTGGTGGTGCTGCCGGCGCAGACCCCGTCGGGGTACGGACAGGCGGTCACCAGCGCGTCACCATTCTGGTCCTCGTCGGTCGCGCCGTCGCAGTCCTCGTCGGTGCCGTCGCAGGTCTCGCTGGAGCCGGTGCCCTCCACGGCCGTGCACTCCCGGGCGGTGGGGTCCCCCGCCACGCACTGCCAGACGCCGGTGTTGGCGCAGGCGCCCACCCCGACCGTGCACGGATTGCCGATCTCGAAGGTCTCGTCGGTGAGGGTGTCGCAGTCGTTGTCGAGGCCGTCGCAAGCCTCCGCCGCCGGCCCGGTCCCGCTGCAGGTCCCCCAGGTCCCGGCCACGCAGGCCTGGGTCCCGGCGACGCACTCGCCCTCGTCGCTGCCGCAGGCCTGGTCCGGGTCGCCGACGGTGCAGCCGCAGTTCTCATCCGTCTCGGTGTCGCAGTCGTTGTTCAGCCCGTCGCAGGAGGTCTCGTCCGCCTCGAAGTTGAGGGGGTCGGGGCAGGTCACGACGCCGCCCGCGCAGACGCTCACGGCGTCGGCGCAGACCCCGTCGGTGCCCAGGGCGTGGCAGCCGGTGGTGGGCACGTAGTCCTCGTCGGTCAGATCGTCGCAGTCGTTGTTCAGCCCGTCGCAGGTGGCGTCGCCGGTGGCATCGTAGTCGCTGCTGTTCGCGGTGAAGTTGCTGGCGTCGCAGGTCGGATAGCCCCCGCCGGAGCAGGCCGTGATCGAGCCGGCGCAGACCCCCTTCTGGTTGGCGCAGAGGCGGGTGAGGGGGTTGCCGTCGGCGTCCTCGTCGGTGAGGCCGTCGCAGTCGTTGTCCTTCCCGTCGCAGAGGGTCTCGACCGGCTGGTAGTCGACGCCGTAGGCCTCCATGCACGAGCCGAACACGCCCTGGTTGCAGGCGACCTGCGCCCCGGCGCAGACGCCCAGGTTGAAGAAGCAGCCGATCGGATCGACGCCCACGTCGGTCTGGCCGTCGCAGTCGTTGTCGAGGCCGTCGCAGAGCTCGTCGCTCGGCTCGACGCCGCTGCACGCGCCCCAGAGCCCCCCGAGGCACTCCTCGGTGCCGGTCTTGCAGACCCCGCCGGTCGTACCGCAGGCCTGCCGCAGCGGCGCCCCGCCGGGACCGAGATCGATCGAGCCGTCGCAGTCGTTGTCCTCTCCGTCGCAGAGGGTCTCGAAGGGCTCGTAGCCCGCCGCGTCGCAGTCCACCCAGCCCCCCGCCTCGCAGCGCTTCACCGCGCCGGAGCAGACGCCCTGGGTGCGGCTGCACTCCGGGGCCCCGGTGAGCTCGTCGGCCTCGTCGGTCGCGCCGTCACAGTCGTCGTCCTCGCCGTTGCAGTCCCCGGCGGTCGGGACGCAGCCCCCGCCGTCGCTGCCCCCCGCGGGGACGCAGCGCCCGAGGGTCACGTCGCAGATCTGGCCGTTGGGGCAGGCCGTGTCGCTGCTGCTGCAGGCGAAGTCCTCGGTGCCCGAGAAGAGGCAGCCGGCGGAGGAGAGGAGCGACGCGAGGAAGACGATCGAGAGCAGCCGCCGCATCACCAGACCTCCGCCACGAAGAGCAGGCCGTTGGGCATCGGCGCCAGGCCCATGGCCGCGCCCTTCTCGCCCTTGGGCATCAGGAAGGAGCCCACCAGCAGGGCCGCCCCGCCGGCGGCGAGGCCGATGCCCACCCCCCAGCGGGTGTCGGCCGCCTGGGCCTGGGAGTAGGTCACCTCGGGGGCGTCGGGCGTGCCGCGCCCGGCGTAGGTGGCGTAGCCCGAGCCCATCAGGGCCAGGCCGCCGAGGGCCAGCGCCCCACCGCCGATCATCGAGCCGGTGCGCAGCAGGCCGCCGCGGCGCTTCGGCGGGGCCGGGTCGATCCGGGTCACGCCCGCGCCCGGGACGATCACCGCCGCCAGCTCGTCGGCCGCCGCGGAGGCCGCGTCGAGGACGCCGTCCTCGTCGTTGGCGGTCTTCGTCGTGCGCCCGGCGATGGTGGAGCCGGCGACGTCGATGAGGGAGAGGCTGACCACGTACTTGCTGCCGATGCGGGCGATCTGCCCGGAGAGGACGTAGTTGGCGCCGAGGGCGCCGCCGATCTCGGCCAGGCAGGAGGCCGCCGAGTCGTCGCAGCCCAGGATCTGCCGCTGCCCCTCGAGGTCGAGGAGGGCCGCGACGTCCGCGGGGGTGATCACCTCGGCGCCGGTCCGCGACTCGAGGTGCGCGGCGACGACCAGCCCGAGGCCCTCGAGGCCCTTGGAGGGGTCGTCGGCCCGGATGGCGAAGTCGGTGACCGCGATGCGGATCCGCGCGGCCTCCCTGGCCTTCTCCTCGGCGCGGAGGCCCTGCGGGAGCGCGGCGCAGAGCACCGCCAGTCCTGTCGCCACCGCGACCCCTCTGATTCCTGCCTGTGTCGTCTCTCCCTCTCGGGACCGGATGCCTGCAAGGAGGCCCGATCCACCGGCAGAGCTTAGCAAAGGCCGCCCGCCCCCTCGATAGGGCGGAGATCACATCCGAGGGGGGCCTACTCCTCGTCCGGCGGCACCGGCGAGATCGGCGCCAGCAGCTGCACCCGCATCTCCTCGGGCGCCGTCACCCGGGGGTCGTCCAGGATGCGGTGGTAGACCGGGCCGATGATCATCAGGCCCCTGGCCCGGATCTCGTAGAGGAAGTCCTCGTTGCGGGCCGCGGCGGCCATCAGCCCCCCCTCGACCTCGGCGGAGGCGTACTGCCCCCCCTCGACGTTGCGCATGAACCAGGGCCGCTCCAGCCGGGCCGGGCCGGCGACCGGGAAGGCGATCACCCGGTGGCCCTCCCCCTCGTAGACCACCAGGGGGTTGCCGTCGGGGGCCAGCTTGAGCTCCACGGCCTCGCGCAGGGCCATGCCCAGGCCCGCCTCCACCGAGGCATCGTCCTCGACCGGGCGGGCGACCGCGACCCAGCCCTCCTCCTCGACGACCTTCACCTTCAGGCCGGTGGCCGTGGGCTCCTCGTCGGGCTTCGCCTTCTTCGGGCAGCCGGGCAAGAGGAGCAGGCCCACGAGCAGGACGGAAGCGAGCAGTCTCATCGTCTTTTCCCCTCCCATCGGAAGTAGGGTAGGCAGGTCGCCACCACGATGACAAGCCGATGGATGCCGCCTTCCAGAAGACGATCCTGATCGTCGTGCTCTTCGCCGTCTTCCTCGGGCTGGCGAATTACTACCAGTACAAGGTGGCGGGGGGATCGTCGGGGAGGAGGCGGAGGCGGAGGCGAGGTGCCGTCCTGCCGGAGGAGGGCGAGCCAGCCGCCGAGGAGCTTCCTCCTCCTGCGAGGGTCTTCATGGGGCGGTGGTCGATCTGGGCCTCGGCGATCGCGCTCTTGCTCTGCGGGCTGGCGCTGCTCCTGATGTGGATGGCGACGGTGCAGGGGGGGTTGGGGGCGCCCTGAACGTCGAGCCCGGGGAACACCCGTGTACGTGTACGTGGACGTGCACGACCGTCGACGTACACGTGCACGTACACGTTCACGGCCTTTCCCTGGGTGCACACCGCCATGTCAGACCCCCTTGCTAGGGTCCCCCACATGGCCAACCCCCTCGCAATTCTCCCGACGTCGAACACCCGTAATCTCCCCACCGCCCTCGAGCTGATGCGTCAGAGCGGGGCCGGCTCCGACGAGATCTCGGCCCTGACCTCGGCCGGCAGCCGGATCGAGCTGGCCTGGGTCAGCAGCGGCCGGCCCGAGTGGATGCTGCGGCTGGCCTGGCTCCTCGGCGCCGACCGCCGGGTCCTGGTGGGGGTCCTCCTCTCCGCCCTCTCCGAGGCCGCCGCCGGCCTCGAGCTGCCCGCCCCCCTGGCCGAGCTCCTCGAGCGCCTGCCCGGCTGGCTGCGGGGTGAGGTGGGGATGGACGAGCTCTGGGACCTCCTCGAGGCGGTGAACGAGCTCGAGGACGAGGTCGACCGCCACCACCCCTCTCCGCGGGCCCTCCTCACCTGGGCCGCCGAGCTCGCGACCTGGGCCGCCGGGGCCGCCGAGTCCACCGATCGCCGGCGCTGGGAGCTCTCCCGCCTCGAGGCCGAGCCCGAGGAGGGGCTGGCGAAGATCCTCCCCTTCCCGGGCGTCGAGGAGGGCACCACGCTCCCCGAGCTGATCCACGAGGGCGCCGAGCACGCCGCCGCGGCCCTGCGCCTCGCCCTCGAGGCCCGGGGGGAGCGGGGCCTTCCCGCCGAGCTGGACGGCGCGGGCATCCCCTGGACCCCCCGGGCCGCCGCCGCCCGCCGGGCCGCCGACGGCCTCCGCGCGCTCCTGCCCGCCGGCCTCCTCCTGCGCCGCCTCTCCGTCGCCAGCCTCTCGCCCGCCGCCAACTGGATCGACTGACCTCCGCGGGCGTGGCAGATTGCGCCACGCCGATGCGCAAGGGACTCCAGCTACCCGTCTTCCTCCTCGCGGTGGGGACCGTCCTCGTGGTCGCCTACCTCCAGGCCAGCCTGGTGCTCGTGCGCCTGGGCGGCAGCGAGCTGCACTGGGGCGTGATCCTCTTCGCCGTGCCGGTGGCCAACGGCCTCGCCGCCGCCCTGCTGACCCGCAAGGCCTACCTGGCCTCGTTCCTCTCGAGCCTGCTGGCCTCCGGCGTCCTCCTCGTCCTCTACCGGACCATCTTCTGGAAGGAGCCGCCCTCGCTGGTGCAGGCCGCCGGCTTCTTCACCACCCTCGCCCTCTTCTCCGGCTTCGGAGTGACGGGCTCGAAGCTAATCGGCGGCCGCGCCCGCCGCGGCGGCCACGACGCCGCCCGCCGCGCCGTGCTGGTCCTCTACCACCTGCTCGCCATCTCCGCCGCGGTCGTCACCCTCGTCAGCTACCTGCAGAAGTAGGGCGATGATCGATCTGGCCCGCGCGGCCCGCGAGGCCCCCGACACGCCCGCCCTGATCGAGGCCGGCCCGGGCGGCCGCCGGCTCACCTACCGGGAACTCGCCGCCGAGGTCGCCGGGGTGAGCGCCCGGCTCGAGCGCGACGATCGCCTGCGCACCCTCGTCGCCGAGCCCTCCCTCGAGACCGTGGTCGAGCTCCTCGCGAGCCTCGAGCGGGGCCAGCCTCGCCTCCTCCTCTCGGAGAAGCTGCAACCCGCCGAGCGCGCCGAGCTCGCCGCGCACCTCGGCGCCGTCCGGCCGCTCCCCGCGGCCAGCGAGCCCACCGCCCTCGTCGTCCCGACCTCCGGGAGCACCGGCCGCCCCCGGGGGGTGCGCCTGACCCGCGCCGCCCTCGAGGCCGCGATCGGCGCCTCGGCCGCGCACCTGCGCACCCTGCCCGAGGACGTCTGGCTCTGCCCCCTGCCCCTCTCCCACCTCGGCGGCCTCTCGATCCCCCTGCGCGCCGTGGCCGCCGCCCGCCCCTGCGTGCTGCTTCCCCGCTTCGAGGTGGAGGCCTTCGCCGAGGCCGTCGAGCGCGAGCGGGTGACCCTCGCCTCGCTGGTCCCGACCCTGCTGCACCGGCTGCTCTCCGGGCTGCCCGGCTGGCGTCCGCCCTCGCACCTGCGGGCCGTCCTCCTGGGCGGGGCCGGCGTCGATCCGGCCACCCTCGAGGCCGCGGGCGAGGCCCGCTACCCCGTCCTTCCCACCTACGGCCTCACCGAGACCTGCGGCCAGGTCTGCACCGTGACCCCCGGCACGCCCCCCGACGCGAGCAACGGAGCGGGGAGACCGCTACCCGGCCTCGAGGTCGACCTCACCCCCGAGGGCCGGCTCCGGGTGCGCGGCCCCACCCTCTTCCAGGGCTACCTGCCCGAGGACGGAGACCCTCCCCTCGACACCGGAGGCTGGCTCGTCACCGCCGACCTCGGCCGCCTCGACGAGGCAGGCAACCTCCACGTCCTCGGCCGCGCCGACCAGGTGATCGTCACCGGCGGCGAGAAGGTCCACCCCCACGAGGTCGAGGCCGTGCTCCTGCGCCACCCCGCCATCGAGGCCGCCGCCGTCGTCGGCCTCCCCGATCCAGAGTACGGCCAGGTCGTCGCCGCCGCCGTCGTGGCGCGCCCCGGCACCAGCGCCGAGGCCCTCGAGGCCCACCTGCGCGAGCACCTCGGCGGCCACCGCCGCCCCCGCCGCCTCGTCCAGCTCGAGAGCCTGCCGCTGACCCCCAGCGGCAAGCTCGATCGGCCGGCCCTGCGCAAGCTGCTGACCGAGGCCTGACCCCGGCCAGCGCGGCTCACCGCCTACTCGGAGTCGTCCGCCCCCGCCTCGGGGATCGGCGGCGTCTCCTCCGGAGTCTCTTCCGGCTCGGCCTCGGGGATCGGCGGCGTCTCCTCCGGAGCCGCCTCCGCCTCGGCGTCGGCGTCGGCCTCTGCTGCGGCGCCCTCATCGGCAGAGGCGTCGCCCTCCGCGCTCTCCTCGGCCGAGGGGATGTCCGGCGTCTCCTCCGGAGCAGCCTCGTCCCCGGCCTCCGCCTCACCGTCTTCCACGGTGTCGTCGGCGTCCTCGACCTCATCGTCCGCGGAGGGAATCGGCGGCGTCTCGTCCTCCGAGACCTCGACCTCCTCGTCCTCTTTCACCAGCGGCTTGCGATCGACTCCGAGTGCGGCCTTCTCGGAGACGTACTCGTAGCGGGTGATCCGGGCGTTGTACTGGTCCGCAACCAGGACCCGATCCCACTGATCGACGTGGAGCCCGGCGGGCAACATGATCCTCCCGGGATCCCGACCGGTGCCCCCGAAGACGAGGAGGAGCTGTCCCTGCTTGTCGAAGATCATCACGGCGTTGAAGGCCGCATCCACGACGTAGATGTTCCCATCCGAGTCGAGGCCAATCCCCTTGCCCCGGGGCATGCAGGGGATCTTGTCGCAGTTCTCCCCGAACTTGTGGATCAGATCGTAGTCAGGGGAGAGGATCTGGATGCGGAAGTTCATCGCATCCATCACGTAGAGATTGCCCTCAGGATCGATGGTCAGGTGGGTCGGGTAGTTGAACTCCCGGGGTCCCGCCCCCCGTCGGCCGATGGTCTCCTTCTTCCCGGGGCTCCCGAGCTCGAAGACCGCGATGGCGTGGTTCCCGGTGTCGGCGACGTAGAGGCGCTTGCGCTCCTCGTCGATGGCTACCCCGGTCGGCTTCTTCAGGTCGCCCACCATCCCGTAGGCCGTCGCGAACCTTCCTTCCGGGGTGAAGACGACCACCCGGGCCTGCACGCCGTCCGCGACGTAGATCCGGCCCTCGGAGTCGGAGGTGATCCCGGTGGGCAGCTTCAGGGTGCCGGGTCCGCCCTCTCCCCAGATCGCGAACTCCCTCTTCTCCGGATCGAAGACGTGCAGCCGGTCCCAGCCACTGTCGCCGACGATGATCCTCCCCCTGGCGTCCCCGTGGACGACCAGGGGCTTCTTGAAGGCGACTGGTGCCTTCTGACCGGCGAAGAAGTCACTGACCTTGTCCCAGAAGGACTTCTCCTTGGCGACGTCGAGATCCGTCCGGTAGCTGTCCAGGAAGCGGATGCGCGCGGGCTCCGGAGGGGGCGGCCAGGTGAGCGCCTCTGGCACCTCCTCCTCGACCTTCTGCTTGCCCGCGCAGGCCCCCATGAGGGTGATCAGGAGGATGGCACTCAGGCTCCGGACCCCCCAGAGCTTCCACCGGACATCGAACATCTCTTCGCTCCCTAGAGCTCCACCGAGCTCTTCGTGATTTCCCTATCTGGAGGAGAGGGGGGTACCGCCAGGCTTGGTCTTGCTCGCGGCGGGCTCCCCCTTCTTCTCGTCGGTCTTCTTGGCGGGGGCCTTCTTGGCGTCGGCCTTTCCGGCGCCCCCATCCTTCTTCTTCTCGTCCCGGGAGGCCGTCACGATCTCGCCGCCGGGTGCCTTCGGATCCTCGTCCACCTCGGGGTTCAGGTAGAGCACCCGGCCGCCCTGGTGGCAGCGCTTGCACATCGCATCCCGGCGCTCGCCCCCCCACCAGAGGTTGGGGTAGGGGCTGCCGTGGGGCTGGTGGCAGGAGACACAGCCGAGCGCCTGACCGGGACGCTGCGGATCCCTGGGTCCCTTCACCGGATGGGGCTGGCCCGAGAAGCTGGTGAAGATGTGCGAACCCGACTTCTGCTTCTCGTGACACCCGATGCAGACCGAGTTGGGCTCCTTCGGGGCGAGCTTCGGATTGTCCCCCCCGTGGGGGTCGTGGCAGATGGTGCAGCCGAAGCGATCGATGGCGGCGTGCTTCTGCCCCTCGAAGGCGAACTTCAGCTTCGACTCCCCCTCCGCGCCGTGACAGCTCAGGCAGGTCTCCTGACCCTCGCCGCGGGAGAGGAGCATCGGGTTCTTCGCGCCGTGGGGATCGTGGCAGGCCATGCAGGCGCCTGCCTCGGCTGGGGCGTGCTGGAAGGGGCGGCCGGTGAGGTCGTCCTCGTGGCACCGGAAGCACAGGCCCGAGCCGTCGGCCTTCAGTAGGGTCTCCCGGTCCTCTCCGTGGGGATCGTGGCACTCGTTGCAGCGCCCGGTCCGCACGGCCGAGTGAAGGAAGGTGCGCTCGATCTCGTCGTGGCACTCGTAGCAGAGCTCCGGGCGCTTCTTCTTGAGCAGGGCCGGCTGGCCCGCGCCGTGCGGCCCATGGCAGTTCGAGCAGGTCCCTGCCTCGAGGGCCTCATGAACGACCTCGGCGTCGTTGCGGATCCCCTTGAGGCTGGTCTCGGCGGAGGTCTTGTTCGCAGCGTGGCAGTTCAGACAGAGGATGTTCCCCGTCTCCCGCAGCAGGGGCTTCTCGTCTGCCGTGTGAGGCTTGTGGCAGGAGAGGCAGCCGCCTCCCTCCACCGGGTAGTGCTTGACCACGTAGCCGCTCTCGGAGGTGGGCCGCAGGGTCGAGACCTCGTGGCAGGTGTAGCAGAGCTCCTTGCGGCTGGCGCGCAGCAGGGGTGCGAACTCGGAGGCGTGGGGGTTGTGACAGCCGGTGCAGCGGCCCTCGTCGACCGGCTTGTGGGTCGAGTCGCCCTCGAAGGGATCGTGGCACTTGGCGCAGATGTCCTGGACCGTCGACTTCTCGAGGTTGAAGGCGTTCTCGCCCCCATGGGGTCCGTGGCAGTTCATGCAACCGTCGAGGAGGGCCGCGTGGGTCTTGCCCTCGATCCGGGGATCGTCGTGACACCCGAGGCAGACGTCTGGATCCTCGTGGCGCTCGAAGACCAGCCCGGAGCCGCACCGGGCGGACGCGTCCTCGTTGCCATCGTGGCAGTCCGTGCAGTCCCCATCCTCGAGGGCCGTGTGCTTGTGGACCTGCAGGAGGACGGTCGCGTGGCACCCCTGATCGGCGCAGCCTCGCTCCTGAGCCCGAAGCTCGGCCGGTGCGAAGATCGCCCCGAGGATCACCCAGGCACCGATGGCCCCCTTGAGCCCCCTGGCCATCAGGGAGCGCCTCCCCACCCCGGTCCGAAGTCCGGGACGATGGGACGGTCGGCGGGGAAGGGGCGTGGAGCCCCGCTCGACTCGCCGACCTCCACGACCTTCCCGTGATCGCAGGGGGTCTCGGGCGGGCAGTAGCGCCCCGGAGCGTGCTCGAAACCGTGGCAGGTCAGGCGGCAGGTCCCCTGCCGGCCGCCGGTGCCGTCGTATTCCAGCTCGCCCGCCCGGGTCGGCCGGACGATCATCGGATCGAACTCGATCAGGTGATCGTACTCCCGGCTGCCGTGAGCGTTGTGACAGGTGCGGCAGGAGGTCTGGGCCCGAGGTGAGGTCAGGTGGAGGCGATGCATGGAGAAGCTCTCGTCGGCCAGGATGCTCTGCCGAGCGTGACACCGATAGCAGAGACGATAGGAAAGCTCACTCTCTCCGGCAGCATCGACCATGTGGTAGGTCTCGCGCAGCAAGCTCGGGTTCTGGGAGCCGTGGGCGCCCGGCCGATCATCTCCGCTGCCGTGGCAGTCCAGGCAGGAGAGCTGGCCTCCGGTGCTCCAGGGGGCCCGCAGCGAGGGTGAGTCCACGATGCCCCGTCTTGGCCCCAGGAGCGGATGGTAGGAGCGGTTCGCCGGATGGAGCAGGCTCTGGATGTTGCGTGCCCCGACCGGGAGGTTCGCGCTGTCCCCGTGACAACGCAGGCACACGTCGTGGAGGAAGGCCTCGTCCTTCAGGGTGCTCGGCGCCTGGTCATTGGAGCCCTCGAGCCGCGCGGGCGAACGAAGGGTCCGGTGGGCGTCGTGGCAGTCCAGGCAGGTGACGTGGCGGGCGAGGTTCGGATCGACCTCGGGGAGCTCCTCGCCCCGCCGGTGGATCTCGGCGGTCCCGAGCTTGTGACCATAGGGGGCCTCGAACTGCGGCCTCAGATCCTTCAGCCGACGGAGGGACTCCGGCGCGATGTGGTCTCGCATCCGGGGATCGACTCCGCCGTGGCACATCAGGCAGGTCTCCTCGGTGCTCTCCATCAGCATCGGAGTTCCCGACCGCCCGTGCCCCCGATGACAGGTTCCACACCCCCGGGTCAGCACCCGCTCGTCCAGGTGAGGTGCCTCTCCCTTCTCGGCCGCGGCAGGCATCGACGACAGGCTCAGCCCACCGAGCAACGCCAGGAGGACGCCCCTCGGCCACCCGGAGCCGTCTCGCCGGAGCGGATCAGAGCTTGTGGCAGACGGTGCAGACATCGGAGAAGCTCGCCTTCCGGTAGAAGTGGACGCCACTGCCCGCGAAGTTCGAGTCGTCGTGGGGGTCGTGACAGGTGGTGCATTGGAGCTGATCGCTCCCATCGAGCCGCACCTCGGAGTCCGCCTTCATGGACTCCAGGGGGACGAGCAGGCTGTCCCGGGCGTTGTTGGCCGAGATCTGCCCCGGGGTGACCTGCATGGAGACGGGATGAGAGCCCGAGAGATCATGCCCCAGGGCCGAGGCCGACTTGGAGGGGATCCGGCCGGCCTCGGTCCCGATCATCGAGATGGTCTCCCGCTGGCTCTTGACGGCCCCCAGGGCGATGGTCCCATCGTGGCAGGCCATGCACAGGCGGCTGGTCCCCGTGAGGGGGCGGACGGGCTCGCGGTCCTCCGCGTCGCTCGAGGGAGAGGTGTACTGCAGGAAGGGCTTGTCGGGCAGGTCCCGGTTCCAGAGGGGCACCTCGGCCTTCGAGGTGTGCGGCGTATGGCAGAAGACGCAGATCCGGGTCTCGTTGGTGGCCCGGATCGGGCCCGGACCACTGACGGAGAGGTTGTGACGGGTCTCCGCGATCGCGGCCGGACCAGCCCGCAAGACTGCCGGGACGGCCAAGAGGGCCGCGAAGGTCAGGATGAGGCGGAGGTGACTCACGGGTCGTGGATCTCCAGATAGCGCAAGATCTGGACTCGCTGATTAGCACTGTCGGCGATGAAGATCCTCCCCTCTCCATCGACGGCGATCCCCGAGGGCAGATCCAGCTGCGCCGGCCCCGAGCCGGTCTCGGCGAAGTAGAGGAGGAGGGTGCCGTCCCGCTCGAAGATCTGCACGTTCCCGAAGAGCGCGTCGGCCACGAAGAGGTGCCCCTCCTCGTCGAAGGCGATGCCCTTGGGATGGGCGAAGGTCCCGGCGCTGTCCCCCGGCCGGCCCACCGAAGCCAGGAAGGCGCCCTCCAGGTCGAAGCGCTGGATGCGGCCGTTCATGGCGTCGACGACCCAGGGATCCCCATCGGGATCGAAGGCCAGGTAGGTGGGGAAGTTCAGCTGTCCGGGCTCGCTCCCCCGGGACCCGAAGCTCCGGATCAGGTTCAGATCGTCCCCGAGGACGAAGACCTGATGGGCCAGCGTGTCCACGACGAAGATCTCCCGGGTCCGGGGGTGGACCGCGACTCCGGTCGGGCGCTCGAAGGACTCGAGGACCTCGGCTTCTCCCTCTCCCCCCGGATCGATCCGGGCCAGCAGCCCCAGGCTGGAGTCGGTGACGAGCAGGCGTCCCTGCCGGTCCAGGGCCACCCCCATGGGGGAGACGAGCCGGTGCGTGCCGATCGCCTCGATCCTGCGCACCTTCCCCAGAGAGGTCTCGAAGATGAACAGGGCGGATTGACCCGGATCGCTCACGACGATGGTTCCCCGGCCGTCGACCGCCACCCCCGCCGGGCGCACGAGCGTCTGGGGCTCCTTGCTCCCGAGGAAGACCCTGCCGAGCCAGTCCAGCGCCCCCCTGGAGGCCACGATCTCCTCGGAGGAGCGGAGGCTTCCGACCTGGACGATCCTCGCCTTCGCGGGGGGCTTCGGCCAGGCCGGCGCCTCCCCCCACCGGTCTCGGGGAAGCTCGGGCATCCGCCCGTGACCGCAAGCGGTCAGCAACAACGCGAAGGTCAGCAGGAGGCGTCGAGCGCCGGTTTCGAAGCTAGAAGGAAGCACCGAAGCTCCTTCGCAGATCGATCAACAGCACCTGCGTGCGGCCGGGAAGTCCCAGCTGGTTGGTGAGGCTGAGCCGGTAGGCCGCGCTGAGCACCAGGGAGCGGATCCGCCAGCGCAGGGAAAGGGTCGTGTCGAAGGAGGTCCGGGTCCCGGCCCCCACGAGGACCACCCGCCAGCCGAGCTGCCCCCCCAGGGTCAGGGTCCGGTAGGGCAGCCAGGAGAGGCCCGCCGAGGCGACGGCGGTGTTGGTGGTCTGGGCAGCCCGGGAGGAGTGGATCGTGGACCACCCCAACCGGCCGTTCAGCTTGAGCGCGTACTGGAAGTCCCTCCTCCCCCCCACCCAGGTGTCGAAGCGAGACTGCCGGTCGGGGAGGAAGCCCTGGGGGCCGCCGCTGCGCCTGGAGTGGGAGAAGCGGGTCGTGCCGTAGGCCTGGATCCGGGCCGGGAGGAGCCCGGTCCAGTTGCCCGCCAGGTTGTAGGCCGCCGTGGTGCTGCCGAAGCTCGAGCGATCGGTTGCGTTCTCGATCCCGGCGTTCAGGGCCAGGTCGTGCCCCCTCGCCAGGGGCATCCAGTGGTTGGCATGGAGGCCGTTCGAGACGATGATCCCGGCCTCTCCCGGATCGGCCTGGGCGACGCCCGCCCGGAAGGTCTCGGAGAGGGAGGTCCGATGCGCGCCGAAGCTCTCGTTCCAGGAGGTGCCCAGGGAGAGGACCTCCTGGGTGCGCGAGCGCAAGGGGGCCCCTTCCGCGAAGCGGCTCTGATCCACGTTCAGCATGGACCGGAAGCTCCAGGCGTCGGAGTACTGGTAGCCGCCGAAGGCGCTGGCGTTGTGGCTGGCGCTGCCGAAGAGGGACTCGCCCTGGAAGGCGTAGCTCGCACTGGTAAAGAAGCGCTCCTCGGGCTCGTAGCGGAGGTGGGCGCGGGCGCTGTAGCGGCGGTTCTCGAAGCCCTCCATCCGGGTGTTGCGCAGGTTCCCGTCGAGGGCGAGGCGCAGCCGGCTGCTCGGGTTCGCCGCCCCCTGCAGGTTGACCGCCTCGATGACCATGGTGCGGCTCTCCACCGCCCCGGTGAGCGAGTTGACCCGATCCTCCTTCCGCTCCCGGATGCGGTACTGCGCGAAGATCCGGGAGGCGGCGTCGTTGTGCATCAACTCGAAGGAGCCGAGGCGCATCCGGCCGGCGAAGTCCTGCCCCCGGCGCAGGCCGGTCTGATCGGGCAGGAAGACCGAGTCGGAGTGCATGACGAAGCTGTGCTCGGCGAGGTTCAGCCAGAGCCGGGGGAAGAGCCGGGGCGCCAGGAACTTCCAGGAGAGCCCCAGGGTGCGCGAGCGATAGTCCTGCCCGGGGAGGGTCGTGGTGGAGAGGACGCGCTGGCGGCTCGCGAACTCGAGCCGGAGGGGGAAGACACTCACGGGCAGGAGAGCCAGCTCGGCCTCGAAGCTCGCCAGCCGGCCGGGAGCATAGTGGTCCGGGGAGAAGCGCTGGAGGGTCCCCGCCTCCAGGCCGAGGCGGACCTGGGCGAAGCGGGGCCGCCAGATGTAGCCTCGCCCGCTCCCCTCGGCGAGCTCCGAGAGGAGCGTGCTGGTGGAGCGGTTCGGCCCCAGCCGGGTCTCGTAGCCCTGGAGGGAGAGGCGCAGCGCGCCGTTGGCGCTGAAGCCCTCGATCATCCGCTCGCTCCGGCGAGACCCGGCGGCGCTGGCGGGGGCGGGCCAGACGCCGGCCGCCACCAGGGCCGCCACCAGGGCGGGCCTGAGCGTGCGGAGAGCTCGTGGAAGGAAGCCGCTCACTCGACTCCCTCCCGCGCGGGCTTCCCGGCCTTCTCCTTGGCGGCCGGGGGCGGCGCCTCCTCCTGACCGGACCAGGTGGGCCGGATGCGCATCCGGAAGCGAGGGGTCGGCGTGGTGAAGCGAGGAATCCGAGACTCGCCGGTCTCGGGATCGATCACGGGCTGGCCGTCGGGGCAGCCGTCCTCATCATCGATCCGGTTGATCGTCTCGGGCTCGAAGGGGCAGCGGTCGATGAGGTCGGCCACTCCGTCGGAGTCGTGGTCGACCTCCCGCTCCTTCGCGGTGCCGTAGATCAGGCCCACGCTCACCCGGAAGCTCGCCGCCTCGGGTCCGATCCCTCCGGTGAGGGCCAGGGAGAGCTGGACGCCCTGACCCGCCTCGTAGGCCGTACCCGCACTGAAGTGGAGGGCGCCGAGACCGTAGCGCTGGCTCTCGGAGAGACGGAAGCCCACCTCGGCCAGGGGCCGCCACTCGTGAAAGGTCCCCTGGGCGCCCACCCCGAAGGTGAGACCCCGGCGCTGATCCCCCAGGCGCCCGGTGGCCGCGTCGTAGCCCAGGGAGACCACG
This sequence comes from Deltaproteobacteria bacterium, assembly GCA_029210625.1. NCBI lineage: Bacteria > Pseudomonadati > Myxococcota > Myxococcia > Deltaproteobacteria bacterium. Next base: position 446,687 of record JARGFU010000001.1, read on the forward strand.
CCCTGGAAGGGCGCGTAGCTCTTCTGCACCACCACCCGCGGCGCGAGGTCGATGGTGCCGGCGACGTAGCGGAGCCCGAAGTCCACGGCCACCCCCGGCCGCAGCGCCTCCTCGTCCAGGTAGCGCCACTTCAGAGCAGCGCGGACCGCATCGGGACCCCGCCAGCTCTGCTCGTCGCTGCTCGGAGGATCCATGCGAGTCGAGAGGGAGACCTCGCCCCGCTCGTGGAAGCCCAGCGCGGCCCCCATCGGACCGCCGACGGCCGCCCCGCCTCGCCCGTCGATCACGCCGGCGAACCAGAGCCCGACCTCCATGCGCCCCTTCTCGACCGTGTCGGCCAGGGGGATGGAGAGGATGCCGCGCCCATCGGCGGGGGTCGCGGCGGCCCGGACCACTCCCGGCACCAGCACGAGCGCGACCGCCAACCAGAGCGCTGTCCCTGGGGGTGAGCCCCCTGGCCAACGCGGAGGACTCACCGAGCCTCCGGCTCCCCGGACGACTGCTTCACCTCGAACTTCGCCCTCGCCTCCTCGATCAGCGCGAGCCGCAAGGCGGCCCTGCGCGACTTCTCGAGCTCGGCCGAGATGGCTCCCCGGACCTGCTCGAAGGCGAGGGGCTGCGGCGGCTTCTTCCCCAGGAGCTTGACCGCGAAGTAGCCCTGGAAGGCCTTGATCGGGCCGGCGACCTTGCCGACCTCCAGCTTCTCCACGGCCTCGGCGAGCTCGGGGACGAGGGCGCCGGTGTGGGCAAAGCCGAGATCCTTGATCTCGGCCATGGTGTAGTCCTTCGCCAGGGCTTCGATGCTCTCTCCGGCCCGCATCCGCTCGGCGATGTTCGCCGCGGTGGCCTGGAGGGTGTCCCGGTAGCCTTGCTGGCTCAGCCGGCCGGGATCGAGCTTGACCAGGGCCGCGACCACATGGAAGGAGGCGGGCATCTGGTAGCGCTGGCGGTTGTCGTCGAAGTGCTTGCGAATTTGGGCCTCCGGGAGCTCACCGGCCCTCCGGGCCTCGGCCTCGACCAGGGCGTCCGCCTGGACCTGCCAGGCGAGCTGGCGGCGGTAAAAGGCCGGGTTGGTCTTCGCCCGCGTCAGGAGCTTCTCGAAGCCCCGCGCCCCGCCATAGGACTTCTCCACCGCCGCGTAGCGGGCCGCCACCCGGGTCTCATCCAGTGGCAGCTTCCTCCGAGCGGCGAGAGAGGCGAGGAGCATCTCCACGGAGAGCTGTCCGGCGACCTTCTTGCGGGCCGCGGCCACCGCCGCCGCGTCCGGGGTCTTGTGGAAGCTGTTGAGGGTGAAGTCCAGGGCGATCGCCCCCTGGAGCTCCTCCTCGCTGACCTTCAGGGCTCCGACCTCGAGGGCCGGCGTTGCCGCCGGAGCCGCCCGTCCCGCCGCCGGCAGGAAGGCGGCGGCCAGTGCGAGAGTGAGACCGGAGAGCGGTGCTCGCATTCCCATGATGTGCTCCCGAGGGGCGAAGAAGTGGAATCCGGGGAATACAGGAACGCCGCCGAGGTGGACACCCCGGCGGCGCTCCGAAACTGCCAGTCCATGGCTTGCGCCACGGGTGCTGCCGCTACTTCATGTGGCAGGCGGTGCACATGGCGGAACCGGCGTTGGTGACCCGGTAGAAGGTCGGCAGGTTGCCCTCGTGCGGGTTGTGGCAGGAGGCGCACTCGACGGTGTTGCCGGTGAAGAGGCGGATGCCGGCGCCGGTCACGGCCGCGATCGAGTTGAAGGCGGTGTCGAGGGTGTTGTCGTAGGTGATGCCGATCGGGTGGTCGTTGCTCAGGTCGGTGGCGACGTTGGCGACGCCGGTCAGCAGCTCGGTGCCCGCGGTCCAGGTCCAGGCCATGTTGGCGCCGCCGAGGGTGTAGTTACCGGAGCCCGGAGCGTTGACCAGGGTGTCCATCGCGACCGTGCCGTCATGGCAGGTGAGGCAGGCCATGGACTCGTTCGCCGGAGCGAGGGCGACGGCCATGTCCATCGTGGAGCTGGAGTACATGGTGTAGATCGCGCCGGTCGGGCCCTTGTTCCACAGGGCGACGCCGATGCTGATGTCGGCGGCGTGAGGGGTGTGGCAGAAGACGCAGACCTCGTCGGTGTCGGCAACGTAGAAGTTGTTGACCGCGCCGGTGGAGGAGAGGTTGTGGGGGGTGTTGACGACGTTGTCCTGAGCGAAGGCGGAGGTGGCGAAGCCGATGGCGGCGACGGCGACCAGGATGCGATTGAGATGCTTCATTGTGTTTCCTCCCCGGAAAAACGGGGCTTTACGTGGTGTTTTTTGGAATTTCTTCCGATTCGACTGCCCGAGGAGTCCGGGAGCGGGCCCTCGACGCACCCTGTCCCTAAGCAATGGTCATGCCAGATCGGGTCGAAGGTGCGGTTCAGGAGTCCAGCGTGATTGAAATGGGGGCCCCGGAGCGCCGCGCCGATTGACGCACTGTGGCAAGCCGGAGCCGCGGGAGAAAAATAGGGGCATATCACCCGATCGCTGATTCGCGGGCGATCTGGCGCTGGTAAGGCTGGCGGCTGGTGATCCGGCTCTCCGTGGCACGTGCGTTGCGCTCGGTGGGGCATATGGCCCACCGACGACCCATGACCCCGAACCGGGCGGAAAGCTCGAATTTCGATCCTGAAGGGGTTCTGGAGGCCATCCTGGATCCGGCCGGAGGCACAGCGATCCACCCCGGGCAAGTGCCGAGTCTGCGTTGTCGAAACTTTTTTACGCATGAAATGCGCGAGGCCGGGGCAGCTTGACTGATCGACCCCAGAAGCCCGGAAAACGACCCAGAAGCTGGGATTCCGTGGGGATACGGCTCGGAGCCCTGCTGGTGGCCTCCCTCCTGGCCATCACCCTCATCACCCTGGTCATCGAGCAGACCGTCCACGAGCGCCGGGTGCGCACCGATTTCCAGGCCCGCTATCAGCTCCTCTCCAGCCAGACCTTCGAGCTGATGCTCCTCGCCATGCGCCAGGAGGCGCCGGCCTCGGTGGACGAGATCCTCACGATGGCCGCCGACAACCCGCAGATCGACCACGTGCGGGTCCTCGACACCTCCGGGCGGGTCCGCCACTCCTCCGCGAGCGCCGAGATCGGCCAGCAGACCCCCCTGCGCAACATCAGCGGCCTGAAGCCCGGGGAGGTCCGGGTCATCCGGAGCGAGGTGGGGGGCCGCCCGGTGGCCGACGCCCTCTCCCCCATCGCCAACGCCCCCCGCTGCCGGGCCTGCCACCCGGTGGGGGAGGTCAACGGCATCATGGAGGTGCGCCTCGACGCCGCCCGGGCCGTGCAAGAGCTGCAGTCCAACCGGATCGTGGTCTTCTTCCACGTGGGGCTCGGGGTCCTCCTCATCTTCGGGGTCCTCTGGCTGCTGGCCCGCCGGATGGTCCTGCGGCCCCTCTCCGAGCTCGGCGCCTCCATGAAGTCGGTGGCCGGCGGCGACCTCTCCACCCAGATCAGCCTGGAGGCCCCGGCCGAGCTGCGGGAGGTGGCCGCCTCGTTCAACGAGATGACCCGGCACCTGAAGGAGGCCCGGCGGCAGCTCGAGCACCACCACCAGGACGACCTGGTGCGGGCCGACCGCCTGGCCACGGTGGGCGAGCTGGCCTCCACCATGGCCCACGAGATCCAGAACCCCCTGGCCGGCCTCTCGGGGGCGCTGCAGGTCTTCGCGCGGGATCCGGCCTTCGCCCACCGCAAGGAGATCCTCGAGGAGCTCGACGCCACCGTGCGGCGGCTCTCGAACACCGTGCGCGAGCTGCTGCGCTTCGGCCGGCAGTCGAACCCCGAGCTCCAGCCCACCGATCTCAACGAGCTGGCCCGGATGGTGGCCCTCTTCCTCGAGCAGCAGCTCGCCGGCAAGGGCAGGATCGCGATCCACACCCAGCTCGAGGAGGCGCTGCCCGAGGTGCTCCTCGATCCCCAGCAGTTCCGGCAGGTGCTGCTCAACCTCTGCCTCAACGCCGTGCAGGCGATGAAGGAGGGGGGCGGCGAGCTCTTCATCGTCACCGAGGCCGTCGAGCACCCCGAGAGCCCCTCCGGCGAGTCCGGCCCGCCCAGCGGGCCCGGTGTGCGCGCCACGGTGCGCGACACGGGCCCGGGCATCGAGCCCGAGCGCCTCGAGCTGATCTTCCGGCCCTTCTACACGACCAAGATCCGGGGCACCGGCCTCGGCCTCGCCATCGCCCGCCGCATCGTCGAGAAGGTGGGCGGCCGGCTCACCCTCGAGAGCGAGGTCGGGGTCGGCACCACCGTCAGGATCGACCTGCTCCCCCGCGCCGTCGCCGAGGCGAAGGTGGCGAACGAGGGCGGGCTCGATACGGGAGAAGACTCATGAAGAAGCGCGTCCTGGTGGTCGACGACGAGAAGCTGATCCGCTGGACCCTCGTCGAGACCATGTCCCGCGCCGGGCACGAGGTGCTCGAGGCGACCAACGGGGTCGAGGCCCTGCGCATCGCCGAGGCCGAGCTGCCCGACGCCATCCTCCTCGACCTGAAGATGCCCGAGATGGACGGGCTCACCGTCCTCTCGGAGCTCGAGCAGCGGCAGATCGACGCGGCGGTGATCGTGATCTCCGCCCAGAGTGATCTGGAGACCGCGGTGGAGGCCATGCGCCGGGGCGCCGAGGACTTCATCAAGAAGCCCTTCGACGCCGACGAGGTCGAGGTCGTCGTCGCCCGCTCCCTCGACCGGCGGGTCGCGACCCGTGAGCTGGCCCGCCAGCAGGCGCAGGCCGAGGCCGCCTTCCAGGTGAATCGTCTCTCGGGAGACTCACCCGCCACCGAGGAGCTGCGGCAGCTCCTGCAGCGGGTGGCCGACTCGGATGCCCGGGGCGTGCTGGTCACCGGCGAGTCGGGCAGCGGCAAGGGCCTCGTCGCTCACATCCTCCACTTCGGCAGCCGCCGCCACTCCGAGCCCTTCGTGCGGCTGACCTCGGTGGGGCGGGAGGACGACGTCCTCGAGCGGGAGATCTTCGGCTTCGAGAAGGCCGCCGTCCCCTCGGCCGCCGCCGCGGGAAGGGGGCTCATCGAGCGGGCCTCCGGCGGCACCCTCTACATCGAGGAGGTCGCCGACCTCCCGCTGATCTGCCAGGCCCGCCTCGTCGACGTGATCGAGGACCGGGTCGTGCGCCGGGTCGGCGGCGTGCGCTCCCTCGCGGTGGACGTGCGGGTCGTCGCCGCCACCAACAAGGACCTCGCCGCGCGGGTGGAGGAGGGCAAGTTCCGCGAGGACCTCTACTACCGGCTCTCCTCGGTGCCCCTGCACCTGCCGCCCCTGCGCGATCGGCTGGATGATCTGCCCGCCCTGACCCGGAGCCTGCTCGAGGAGCTGGCCCCCGAGCTCGGCGCCCGCTGCGAGCCCCTCACCGAGGCCGTGCTCGCCCGCCTGCGCCAGCACGACTGGCCCGGCAACACCCGAGAGCTGCGCAACGTGCTGGAGCGCGCGATGATCCTCGCCGGCGGCCGCTGCATCGAGCCCTCCGACGTCGCCGTCTCCCGCCCCCGCGCCTCCACCGCGCCCGACCCCACCACCCTCGCCTTCGAGGGCATGACCCTCGACGAGGTCGAGCGCGAGCTCATCCGCCGCGCCATGGAGCGGGCCGGCGGCAACCAGGCCAAGGCCGCGCGGGCGCTGGGCCTCTCGCGCGACACGCTGCGGTACCGGTTGAAGAAGCACGGGATGTGAGGTCGGGGTCTCGATGACATCCGACCGCGAGACGAAGCTGCGACGCTGGTGGTCACTGGCGGTCTTCGGGGCAGCGGTGGCGGTCTACCTGCCGACCCTGGGCCACGGCTTCGTCTTCGACGACGACGTGCTGGTGGTCCGCAACGAGGTCGTCCATGAGGGCTCCCTCGCGCGCCTCTTCTCCACCAGTCACTGGGAGGGCGCCGGTCTGCGGGCCGATCTCTATCGCCCCATTCCGGCCGCCACCTACGCTCTGGACCACGCCCTCTGGGGGCTCGATCCCCTCGGCTATCACCTGACGAACCTGCTGCTCCACGCGCTGGCCGCCCTGCTCCTGCTCTGGCTGGCCTGGACCTGGCGGCTGCCTGCGCTCCCTGCGGGTCTCGCGGGCCTCGCCTTCGCCCTGCATCCCATCCACGTCGAGGTGGCGGCCCACGTCGCCGGCCGCAAGGACGTCCTGGTGACGGTCTTCTTGCTGGCGGCCCTCCTGGCCCACGCGCGGTGGCGCCGTGGTGGCGACGCGCGCTGGCTCCTGCTGGCACCCCTCTTCCTCGCCGCCGGGCTCTTCTCGAAAGAGAACGCGATCGTCGGGCTCGGATTGCTGCCCTTGCAGGACCTCCTCATCGACCGGAGAGAGCCGGTCCGGTGGCGACGTCTCGCGGCCCTCTATGGCGCCTACGCCCTGGTGACCCTCGGCTGGGCTGCGGCACGCTGGAGCGTCGTCGGCGCGCTCGCCTCCACCGTGGTTCCCTTCCTGGACAACCCCCTCGTCGAGGCGAGCCTCACCGGGCGCTGGATGACCGCACTGGCGGTGCTCGGCCGGGGCCTGGGAGCCCTCGTCTGGCCGACGACCCTCTCTCCCGACTACTCCTTCGATGCGCTGCCAGTGGTGCGCTCGGCGCTCGACCCCGGCTTCGTGGGCAGCCTCCTCCTCCTCGGCCTGCTCACCTGGCTGGCGGCGCGCAACTGGCGAGCACGGCCCGCCGTCACCGCCGGCCTGCTCTTCTGGGCCGGAGCCATCTTCCCGACCTCGAACCTCTTGCTGGTCATCGGAACCATCTACGGAGAGCGCCTGCTCTATCTCCCGAGCGCCGGCATCGCCCTGGCCGCGGCCGCACTGCTCCCCGCGGAGCTCGGCATCGCCCGGCCTCGGGGCAAGGCGATCCTCGCGCTGGCGGCAGGCCTCCTGCTCGCCTGGTCGGCGAGGAACCTGCACTACTCCGCCGCCTGGGAGAGCGAGGCCACGCTCTTCGCCTGGGCCGCCCGGGCCGTGCCGGGATCGGCGAAGGTTCACCACAAGCTCGGTGAGCGAGCGATGGCCGAGGGACGCCACGCCGAGGCCGAGGCCGCCTTCGCCCGGGCGCTGGCCATTCACGACGAGGCCTTCCAGACCCACCGGGGTCGTGCGGCGGCGCTGCGCGGCCTGGGTCGCCTCGCCGAGGCCGAGGCCGCGCTGAGGCGGGTCGTCGAGCTGCGGGGCGACGACCCGGCCTCCCACTATGAGCTCGCCAGCCTCTACCGCGACCTCGGGCGGCTCGAGGACGCCCGGCCCCACTGGGAGAAGACCCTGGCCCTCGATCCCGCCCACGCCGGCGCGCTCGGCGACCTGGGCAGCTATCGCCACCTCCAGGGGGATACCGCCGGAGCGGTTGTCCTCTGGTCCCGCGCGGCCCTCGCCGATCCCTCGAACGCCACCACCTTCTACAACCTGGGCCTCGGCAAGCTCGCCCTCGGTGATCGGAGCGGTGCCCGCGAGGCCTGGACGCACTTCCTGAGGCTGGCCGGCCCCGAGCTGGCGCCACAGCGTGCCGAGGTGGAGCGCCGCCTTGGGAACCTGGCAGCGCCCTGACACCTCAGTCGCCGATCATCTTCTCGGCCTGCTTCTTCTGGGCACCGAAGAAGTCCTTGAGGGCACCCCCCGCCATGCAGACCGAGTCGGGCAGCCCCTGCTTCACCTTGCAGTCGTACATGTAGGCGGGTCGCCGCACCCAGGCCCGGAAGTAGTCGCTGGTGAAGTAGAGGATCCCACCGGCAAGCCCGATGAGCGCCACGAGGATGAGAGCGGCCTTCTTCATGGGGCCGATCTAGCACGCCCCGGGCCGAAGCGCCTCTCGACCAGACCGAGGTTGTGGCGCGCCTCCTCGTTGGCCGGGTCGAGCTCGAGGGCCCGACGATAGGCCTCGTGGGCGGAGGGCAGGCCCCGCATGAAGCGGACCGTCCCCAGGGTGTTCCAGTAGGCGCTGCTCGACGGCGCCAGCTCGACGGCTCGCTCCGCGGCCGCTTCGGCCTCGAGCAGCCGCCCCACCGTGGCCAGCCACCGAGCCTGCAGGGCCTGGGTGCCGGCCTGGGCGGGGTCCACCGCGAGCGATCGCCGAAGGTAGTCACCCGCGGTGGCGACCTCGCCCAGCTCGAGGGCAACGGAGGCCGCCTGCGCCAGGTAGAGGGGATGATCCGGGTTCGAGACCACCACCGGCGCCAGCGCGGCCTTCGCACCCCGGAGGTCGCCCTCGAGCTCCATCGCCCGGGCGAGGAAGCTCCAGGCCCGGGCGCTCTTCGGTGAGACCTTCACCTCGTGCTCCCAGAGTGTCCTCGCCCCGGACCAGGGCAGGGCCTGGAGCAGGGAGAGGAGCGCGAGCAGGCCCACCAGGCCCCCGCCGGCCAGCCCGCGCCCTCGCTCGAGCCTCGCCACCCCGAGACCCACGACGAGTACGCCACCCACCATCGCCAGGGGGAGGCGGTGCTCGGCCATGGGAGTATTGAGGCCATAGACGAGGATGAGCACGAGGGAGAGCGAGAACCAGGCCAGGGAGAAACCGGTCGCCTTCGCCAGGCCTTCGCGGCGGAGCAGCCCCCAGCAGAGCGCGGCCAGGGCCGGCCAGACCGACCACCCCACGAGAGCCTGGAGCCCGGTCGGTGGTGGAACTTCGTGAACCAGGGAGAGCCCCCAGGGCACCACGGCCAGGCGCAGGAGGCCGAGGAGGGCCAGACCGCCCTGCGGCGGCCGGTCGAAGAGCGGAGCCTTCTGACTCCACGCGCGGGCACCCGTGGCCGAGGCCAGCGCCTCGGGCCGCGTCGCCTCGATCAGCTCCGGCCGCAGGAAGAGGAAGAAGACGAGATAGAGCCCGATGGGCAACAGCACCGGCCAGGCCGCCAGCGGCCGCCTCCACCAGACGAGCTCCCTCCGGGTGAGCTGCGTCAGGAGCAGGGCTGGAAGCGCCAGGGCGACGGCCTCCTCCTTGGTGAGGAGCGCCAGGAGGACCAACAGGGGCACGAGCACTCTGGCCTTGCGCTCGAGCTCCTCCCACCGGAGCAGACCGGTGAGCGCGAGCAGGCCGAAGAGCGCCATCAGGAGCGACGAGCGCCCGGTCGCCAGCAGGATCGACTCGGAGAGGAGAGGATGGGCCACGAGGATCAGCGCGGTCCAGAAGCCCGCCCGCCGGGCCAGCTCGTCATCGACCCCGGAGATCAGCCGAGGCAGGAGCAGCCGCGTGAAGCGGGCCGCCGCCAACCCCAGGAAGAGCAGGAGCAGGAGCGAGGTCAGGCGATAGGGCCAGACAGCGCCCTGGCCGATCAACCCGTCGAAGAGGAAGGTCGTGAAGAGGACGGGCCGATAGAAGGGAGTGTGGGTCGAGGTCGATCCCAACCAGGGATCGACGAAGAAGCGGGGGAGGCTGGCGAGATCCAGGAAGGCGGGGTTGCCGGCGATCTGATGGAGATCGTCGAACTGGAAGGGAGCCTGGAGCGCCAGGCCGTGGGCGACCCCGACCACCAGCAGGACTGCGCAGAAGAGGATGCCCGGCCGCTTCATTCCTCCGCTCCTCCGGCAAGGAGACCTCCTTGCTGCAGCGCCTCGACGAGCTCGCGGGTGAACTCTCGCTTGTCCCGGTAGTCCAGGTGCGAAGTGTCGGGCAGGCGGTAGCGCTGCAGCGCGGGAACGTCGGAGAGGTGCAGGGTCTCGGCGCCGGTCTCGGCTGCGAGGGCGTCCCAGTAGATCGCACGGGGGTAGTAGGCCTGATCGAGGACCCAGTGCTGATCCTGGGTCGGGAAGCGAAGGAAGACCACCCGTCCACCCCTCTCCTGGATCGCCTTCACCCAGGGCGCGACCGTGCGAGCCGCCACACGCCACGCCTCGAAGGGCACCCGGCCCCGCTGGGCGTAGACCTGCTGGACGCGAGCGATCCGGCCCATGCGGTACCGGGCGAGGTCGATCATCCGGTAGTCCCCTTCGCGGGTCCGGTTGGCCAGGGTGCGCAGATAGAAGGGAGCCGGCACGCCCTCACCCGCGAGGAGGGAGAGCAGGATCCGGCGGAGGTTGAGGCTGGGGCTCAGGACCGTCAGGCGCTCCTGCGCCAGGGAGGCTAGCCGGCGATTCAAGAAGGCGTCGGGGCTCTTCTGGTCATGGTAGGCCTTCACCCAGGCCTGCTGGCTCTCGATCCGATCGGCGCGAAGGCCGCCAGGCACCACCGACACCAGGACAGTTCCCCTGAAGTCCGGGTCCTCGGCCAGATCCCGGAGCGTGGCGAAGGGCGCCGAGCCATCGATCGCCAGCTGCAACACCGTGTGATCAGGCAGGAGCCGCTCCATCTCCGACGGGTCCAAACCAAGCTGGATCCGGGAGGCCCCGAGGAGCACCACGACCTTCTCCCCGTAGACGCGGCTGCGCTCGACCGCCCAGAGCGCGGGATCGTCGGTGACCGTCGGCAGATGCCCGACGGAGCGCCAGGCGGCCTCGGCGCCCCCGAGGATCGAGAGCGCCAGGAGGGCCGTCAGCCCCCAGAGCCGGAACGCCGGCAGCGGCGGGACCCTCTGTCTAGAACTGGAAGTAGATGAAGGCACGATCCTCTCCCGGCATCATGACGATGCCAGCCAGCATGATGGCCAGACCGAAGGCCAGGGCCCACCAGGGCGTTCTCGCCGCCACGGTCTCGACGGTGGCGTCTTTCATGGCCCACTGGAGTGCGACGACCCCCAGGGCGACACCGAGGCCGAGCCAGGCAGCATCCGATATGGGCAGGACTGCGGTGGTCTCACCCAATCCCACCATCGCCGCGACGATTCCGGTGCTACGCGGCAGGGTGTCGGCGCGGAAGAAGATCCAGGCGAAGCAGACCAGCACGAAGGTCCCGATGCGGCCGAGCGATAGCGCCAGGCCGCTCTTGGCCCATCCCGCGTTCACCAGCAGGACTTTCAACCCTCGCTCGAGTACCAGATAGAGGCCGTGGAGGGCTCCCCACACCACGAAGTTCCAGGACGCCCCGTGCCACAAGCCCCCGAGCAACATCGTCAGGGAGAGGTTCACGTAGGTGCGGACCTGCCCGTGCCGGTTCCCGCCCAGGGGGATGTAGAGGTAGTCGCGCAGCCAGGTCGAGAGCGAGATGTGCCATCTCCGCCAGAAGTCGGAGAAGCCCATCGCCGCGTAGGGGAAGCGGAAGTTGTCGGGCAGCTCGAAGCCCAGGCACATCGCGCTACCGATGGCGATGGTCGAGTAGCCGGCGAAGTCGCAGAAGATCTGACCGGCGAAGGCCAGGGTGCCGATCCAGGCCCCCGCAGCGTCCGGGAGGACGGCCGCGTCGTAGTAGACCTCGACGACCGGAGCGAGGAAGCCGTCGGCCAGAACGACCTTCTCGAAGAGCCCGAGGACCATGAGCGCCAGGCCCCAGCCCAGCTCGTGCGCCGTGGCCCGGCGAGGCTCGACGCACTGGGGGAGGAACTGCGCGGAACGCACGATGGGGCCGGCGACCAGCTGCGGGAAGAAGGTGACGTAGAGGGCGTAGTCGAGGAAGGAGTGCCAGGGCTTCCCGCGCCGGAGGTAGACGTCGAGCGTGTAGGAGAGGGTCTGGAAGGTATAGAAGGAAATGCCCACCGGCAGGACGATATCGAGGGCCACCGGCGAGTAGCTCACCCCCAGGCTCCCCATCAGCCAGGTGAAGTTCTCCAGGGCGAAGTTGCCGTACTTGAAGAAGACCAGCAGCCCGAGGTTCACTCCCAGGGTGGCCAGGAGGAGGAGCCTCCTGCGGCCCGGCGCCTCGGTCCGCTGGAGTCCCCGGGCGATGTACCAGTCCGCGACGGTGGAGACCCACAGGAGCAGCACGAAGGGCGGGTTCCAGGCCATGTAGAAGAGGTAGCTGGCCAGGAGCAGGTTGAGCTTCCTGGTCCACCAGGGCAGCCGCAGATGATGCAGGCCCAGGACGACCGCGAAGAAGACGACGAAGGTGTAGGAGTTGAAGACCAAGTTCCGAACCAATCGTGAGGAAAATGCTGTAGACGCGCCCCTACCGCTGAGCCCACTCCTCGGAGTGGTTGTTCAGTTCATCATGTCTTCCGGCGCCCTCTTTGGCAGAAGGAGAAGGCCCAGGAGGGCCACCGCCAGATTCATGGTGACCTGCCAAAGGCGGGTTGCGACCGCGAGCATTGCGGCCTGTTCCGGCGGCATCCAACTGCTGAGCAAGAGCAACATGGTGCCCTCCTGGACACCCAGCCCAGCGGGGGCGAAGAAGGCCAAGACACCGCTCAACCCTGCGACGATCAACGCTCCCCCGAGTTGGAAAAAAAGACTGGCTGGCACATCGAGCAGGGAGTGGACCAAGATCACGAACGCGAGAACAGCAACCAGGTGTTGAGCAATCGCCAACCCGAAGGCCCCCGCCAGCCTTCTCCGATCGGGAATCGCTTCTATCGGATTCCTGCCCAAGGCCCGGAGGAGGAGGTTCAGAGGCAGGAGGGAGTGCCGAGTCGCCAAGACGGCCACGGCCACCACGAAGAGAGCGGCCATCGGCAGGATCAACGGACTCCCGGAGTCGACCGCACCCAGGAACAGCACCCCCGTGATGGACGAGGAACCAACGATGATCACACTGTAGAAGAACACAGTCACGGACGAGATCGCCGGCGAAACCCCCTCTAGCCTGGAGGCAAGCCAGATGAACCCGATCGTCGTGTGCACCCTGCCTGGAATGTACTTCCCCAGCATCGGAACCGTCGCGAGAACTACAGAACTCCGCAGAGGAACAGACACATCTACGGCCAAGAAAAGGACCCGCAAGATAGGCGCCCCGAGAACACCCGATACCGAAACCACAACGAGCGAAAAAGCCAATCCAGGGAGATCCACATTGAATGCACCCTCCTCGAGGTCCGATAGATTGGCCGCAATGTGCTGAGACACGAAGACGACGACAGCAACCGCGATGCCGTGCTTCGCAATCCTTCCAAGCATTCGCAGCCGAGTCGATCCGCGCGACTCCCCGCTCCCCCGATCGCTCATGGCCTGGCCGACCCGCTCTGGATCGCCCGCAGGGTCTTCACCATGCGCCGCCCAGGTCCCGTTCCCGCGGCCCGGAGAACCAGATCCAGCACCCTCATGTGTCCCCGCCGCAGCTCGAGATCAAAGCTCGGACAAGACTGAGGAGAGGCCCCCCACTTGGCCTTGAACCGTTGCAATTTTGCATCTCCCGGCCCGGAGGGCAGAAAATCGAAACTATGCAAACCCCGATCGATGGCCTGCTCGATGGCCGTGTGCAGGAGAAGGTCATTTGGACACCACGCCAGGCCCTCGGTCGCTGATCCACCCATCAAATAGTGCCGCCGGGATCGAGAGTCCACCGCGAGAATCCCGGCAATCGGACGTGTGTTCCGACGGGCCAAGAGCAGAACACCGCGCCCCTCGCGACACAGGTGACGATGCACCGCCCGCACGAAGTTCAAGCTGTATTTCGGAATCGCCCTGTTTCTCTCCATCGACTCCAGGTACAGCGAATAGAAGTCCATACAGTCCCGATCGCTCAACCCCACCATCACCTCGACACCGCCCCTCCTGGCCTTTCTGACATCGCGACGGATGTTTCGACGAAAACCGGCCCAAACTTCCTCCTTGGTTCTCCCCTCGAAATCGAGAACATGGGTCTCACCCTCGATCGCCTCGAATGGAGGCTCCAGCACCATTCCACCGTTGGGCTGATCCACGAACCGGGCTCGACTGAATCCGCGCCCCCGCAGGCTCGACTCAAGTAACCGGACCACCACTTGAGCCGGTGGGGCGACACCCACCACTCCGCCATAGGGGAGACTCGAGTAAAACTGCTTCACCCAGAGGATACGCTTCGAGAAGCCAACCACTCCTCCGATCGCTTCTCCATTCTGCTTGAAGAACAGAACAGCAGGCTCCGCCCCTAGCCCTTCTTTCAGAACCGCCAACCACCTCGGCTCATGGAAGACCAGATGCGGGCCCCGCTCCAGCAACCCCCCCCATCTCGAATCACGTGGCGATGCCACCTCGATCGCCCAAGCACTCGAATCACTCACGCGAGACCGCCTATTGCCTGCCGAGTTTCCGCCTGACCAACCCGATCAACCGCCTCAACCCCTCTATTCCCAGTTCAATCTCATACTCGTCATCGAACGAAACAGACCAGTCGTCGCAGTCGTTGCAGGGAAAAGGAAGCGCGCCCCACTCTCCACGTCGGTGTTGCTGTCGCAACTCCTTCATTCTCCCTGTCCAGACCTCTTCGAGGCTCTGCTCCCGCACGTTTCCAGCAACGAATCGGGCCTCCGGATCAGCCGAGCACATGGTCACATCACCCACGTGGGTGATCGCCAACGTATTCATCGCCCAGTAGCAGAGGTGACGGTCCCCCTTCTCGGCACCTCCCGAGACCGCATCAACCATGCCGGTCCAGGTCACCTTCTTCCGGACCTTGATGTCAGCACCACTACCTTTCCACAACTTGATGAAGCCCTCGAGTTCATGGGCGTTCTCGTCCATCTCTATGAACTGCACCTGCACATAGCAGCGTCTATTTCCAGGTTGCTTTTGCTGCAGTTCCAGGAAGTTCCGGACGTTAGCCACGACCTCCGAGTAGACCCCCCCGACCCTCACCTTGTCGTAGGTCTCCGATGTCGTAGCATCGATACCGACGTACATTCGATCGAGGCCGGCCCCGGTCAAACGGTGCGCCATCTCAGAATCGAGCAACACTCCATTGGTGTTGATGGCAACATCCTCGCACCCGGCATCCTTGGCATATCGAATCATCGAGTCGATCGAGCGAAGGTCCTCTCGACCTTCATCATGCTTCCTCAGTAACAACGGCTCGCCGAAGAAGGCCAGCAACACCCTGGTATCCGGAGCCTTCGCCGCGATCTCGTCGATGATCTTGGTGTAGAGCCCCCATTCCATTCTTCCCTGCTCCCGCTGCATCTCCTTGTGCGCGCACATCGAGCACTTGAGATTGCAGAAGTTCGTGGTGTCGATCGTGACCGTCTTGGGAAACGGCAGGTCTCGCCGGAACTCCAGCAACCGAACGAAATGAGGGACCGTGATCTTCATGAAACTGACTCCTGCATCAAAGTGCGGTTTGACTGCCTCTCGAAACCGCCTCTAGATGGGCAACTTCCGGATCAATCTGGCAGGAACCCCGGCCATCACACTTCCGGCCGGCACATCTTTGGTCACGACAGAACCCGAACCAATCACCGACATTCGACCGATCGTGACACCTGGATGGATCACGGCATTGGCCCCGATCCAGACGTCGTCCTCGAGACAGATAGTCTCGCTCTTGCCTGGCATGAACTCGGCCACCCTGCTCTTGTTGGGGTTCGAGGAGGCCGCCAACACGACGCCCGGCGCGATCCCATTTCTCCGGCCGATCACCACTGTGGCTCCAGCCTCCAGATCGAGGATCATCCGGACCTGCATGTTCACGTAGGAGTCCGCTCCAATCTGAACGCCGGAAAAGCGGAAAAGCCGCATCCGGAGACCCGGAAGGGGGCAGAGAGTTGCGCTCAGTCCGGCGAGATGCCTGAGCTTCCTGAACAGGATCTTCACTGGGCCCTCTCCTTGTTCTTTGCAGACCACTGACCAGCAAGACTCCGCGCCGAGGTCTCGATGGAGAGCTCGGCGGCAAGACTGGCGACGCCGGCCTCGAAGTCGGCGGAATCTCCGCGCTCCATCTCCAGCATGGCCTCCGCGAGTCCTGCCTCGTCCTCGGCGTCCACCACCCTTCCGGCTCCGTGACGGGAGACCAGCTCACCCATGTCGCCCACCTCGGTGACGATCACCGGTGCTCCGAGCTGGGCGGCGTCGGAGAGGACCACCGGGAGGCTCTCCATCCGGGAGGGGATGACGACGCAGCGGGCCGACGAGAAGAGCTCGACCACTCGGGCCTCGTCGGCGAAGCCGCCGAGGGTGACGTGCTCACCCAGGCGCAGCTCGTCGATCAGCGAGCGCAGGGTAGCCTCCTCTGGACCACCGCCGTGGAGGGTCAGGCTCTGGGTGCCCCCGGCGTCGAGGTAGCGGCGCATCGCTCGCAGGAGCACGTCGACCCCCTTCACCTCGGCATAGCGGCCGACGAAGGCGAAGCCCTCTCTCTCCTCGGGCATCACCTCGGGGCGGGGCAGCCGGCGGCTGCTGGCCAGGAAGTCGACCTCGACCCCTCCGAGGGCCGCGGCGTCCCGGCCGAGCTTCAGGCCATCGGCGAAGACCCGGTCGCTGTCGCGCAGGACCGCGGCGACCGCCCGGCGGAGGCCCGGGAGCTTGCCGTAGGTCCAGATGTCCGAGCCCAGGCACCAGGTGTCGTAGGGCACACCGGCCCGGTGCTTGAGCCAGCTCGCCAGCAAGCCCGAGGGCACCGCCCACATGGCCAGCACCCGATCGATGGGCCGCTCGCGATGGAGCCGCTCGAGCGCCCAGATCCCCGCGGGGAAGAGGCTCGCCATGGAGGCCGCGTCGAGGGGCTGCCAGGGCTTCATCGAGGAGAGGGTCTTGGCCCCGCCGAGCCAGGGGAACCACTCCACGCTGATCCCCGGGGCGCTCACCTTCTGGCCCGGTCGCTTGTCGGGGGTCAGCACCGTCACCTCGTGCCCCAGCTCGTGCACGGCCAGAGCGAAGTCCTGCACGAAGAGCCCCGCGGCGGCCCGCGAGTCCTCGGGGTTCAGGGGGTAGGAGCTGGTGATGATGCAGAGGTGCACGACTTCACTCGACTTCAAGCGCCGGCCAGCGCGTCCTTCACCGCCCAGAGGACGTGCTCGACCTCGCTGTCGGTGAGCTTGGCCGAGAGGGGGAGACTCAGGGTCTGCCGGCCGATGCGCAGGGCCTCCGGCCACTCCTCGGCCTTCCAGCCGAGCCGCTCCTGATAGACCGGATGCTCGGCGACCGAGAGGTAGTGGACGCCGGTGCCGACCCCCCGCGCGGTGAGCGCATCGAGGAGCGCGTCCCGGGAGAGCCCGCAGGCCTCCTCGTCGACGCGGATCGTGTAGAGGTGGAGGCCGTGGCGGGTGTCCTCGTCCGGAGGCGCCGGAGTGCCTAGGGGCAGTCCGGCCAGGCCCTGGTCGTAGCGGCTCCAGACTTCCTGCCGGCGGAGGTAGCACTCCTCCAGGCGGGCCAGCTGGTGGACACCCATGGAGGCCTGGAGGTCGGTCATGTTGGCCTTCCAGCCGAACTCGACCACCTGGTAGTGCCGGAAGCCCTCGCCGCCGAAGCGCTTCCAGGCGTCCTTGGACATGCCGTGGAGGGCCAGTTGCCGGAGGCGCGCCATCCGCTCCGGGTCGGCGGCGAGGATCATCCCACCCTCGGCGGTGGAGAGGTTCTTGGTCGCGTAGAAGGAGAAGCAGCCGTAGGACCCGAAGGTGCCGGCCTTGCGGCCGTGGTACTCGGTCTCGATCGCGTGGGCGCAGTCCTCGATGAGGAGCAGCCCCGCGTCCTCGGCGAGCGTGGTGAGGGCGTCCATCTCGCAGGGGCGCCCGGCGAAGTGGACCGGCAAAATCGCCTTCGTTTTGGGGGTGAGGGCCTCGGCCACCCTCGCCGGATCGATGTTCTGGGTCACCGGGTCGACGTCCACGAGCACCGGGGTCGCCCCCGTGTGGTGGATCGCGTTGACCGTGGCGCAGAAGGTCAGCGGCGTGGTGATCACCTCGTCCCCCGGCCCGATCCCGGCGTCCAGGAGCGAGAGGTGGAGCGCGGCAGTGCATGAGGCCACGGCGACGGCGTCCTCGACTCCTTTGTAGCGCGCGAACTCACCCTCGAAGCGCTTCACCTTCGGACCGGTGCCGATCCAGCCCGAGCGCAGGGTCGCGACGACCTCCTCGATCTCCTCCTCCCCGATGAGGGGCGCGCCGAAGACGATGAAGTCGGGCTTCGATTCAGGCTTGCTCATGGAGGAGGATCTCGTTGGCGTTCGAGAGGAGGATCTGGTTGGCCTCGGCCAGCGACTCGAAGGTGCCCGCGTCGGTCCAGCGGCCCCGGCAGACGTCGTACTCGAGCTCCTTGCGCTCGATGTAGACGTTGTTCACGGTGCTGATCTCGAGCTCCCCGCGATCCGAGGCCTCGATGCCCCGGATGATCTCGAAGACCTCGGCGCCATAGAAGTAGAGGCCCACCACGGCGAGCGACGACTTGGGCTGGGCCGGCTTCTCCTCGATCTCGATGACCTGGTGCTCGTCGAGGGCGGCGACCCCGTAGCGCTCGGGATCCCCGACCTCCTTCAGCAGCACCCGCGCACCCTTCTCCTGCTTCCGGAAGGCATCGGCGTAGGGGGCGATGGTGCGCTCGAAGACGTTGTCCCCGAGGATGACGCACATCCGGTCGTCGCCGATGAAGTTCTCGGCCAGGGCCAGGGCGTGGGCGATGCCGCCGGCGGTCTCCTGCACCCGGTAGGTGAGGGAGACCCCGAAGACCGCGCCGCTGCCCAGGCAACGAACGACGTCACCCATGTGCTCGGTGCTGGTGACCACCAGGATCTCGTCGATGCCCGCCGAGGCCATCTGCCGGATGGGGTGAAAGAGCATGGGCTCGCGCCCGACCGGGAGGAGGTGCTTGTTGGTGGCCTTGGTCAGCGGGTCGAGGCGGCTGCCGAGGCCGCCAGCGAGGATGATGCCCTTGAGCTTCACGACTCCTGCTCCTTGGTGTCGATGGCGGAGACGGTCCCGGACTCCCTCGACCAGAGGCACATCACGCTGCCCAGCGTGCCCTGATCGCGGAAGGCCTCGAACTCCCCCGCGGTGATGATGAGGGGACGGATCTTGCGCTGGATGTAGCGCTCGGTCTTGGCAATGACGTCCTGGAGCTGTTGCTGGTCGATCTGGCCGACGAGGACGACGTCGATGACGCCGGTGTCCTTGCCCTCCGCATAATCGCCGACCAGCCAGGCGCTCTCGAGCTCGCCGAGGCGCTCGATCACCGAGGTGACCAGGCTGTCGATGCCGGTCATCTTGCGGACGGCGGAGGCGAGCTCCGGAAAGAGGGGGTGCTTCCGGTTGGCCCGGTAGTAGATGCTCCGGCCGTCCTTCTCGCTCGTGAGCAGGCCGTGCTCGGTGAGGGAGTTCAGCTCGGTGCGCACGGCGTTGGTGCTCACGTCGAACTCGGTGGCCAGCTGCCGCAGGTAGGCGCGGGTGGCCGGGTTCAGGAAGAGCTTGACCAGGATCCCGATGCGGGTCTTGGAGCCGATGATCGCGTCCAGCACGGCTATCGAGTAGCAAACTTACTCGTTAGTCGTCCAGGTATTTGATCCGAAATCAGGGCCTGTTCGACCGTAAACCCTCGTAATACTGCTTCTTCTGGAAATAGAGGGTCCGCTCGAGGGTCAGGCGCAGACGGGCATGGGACTCGACCGTGATGGCGATGACCAGGAAGACCAGGGAGGTCCCCAGCAGGGCTCCCGACAGGAAGCCCGCCCAGAGGTGAGGGGAGAAGTGGCCGGTCGAGAGGAAGTGCCAGACGAAGAAGGAGGCCAGGCCCAGCCCCGGGGTCCCGAAGAGCCCGGAGAGCGCGAAGAAGAAGGTGAAGGGCCGGTAGTCCTTGAAGGTCGAGAGGATGATCCGGGAGGTGTTCTTCGCGTAGCGCAGGATGCTGGAGGCCACGCGGCTCTCGCCGTACTCCCGCTCGCCCCTCACCTTCAGGGGCACCTCGACGATCTTCAGGCCCTTGAATGCGAGATCGATGAAGGTCTCCTGGGTGTAGGTGAACTCCCCGAAGAGGTTGAGGCGCATCACCGCATCGGCATGGAACGCCCGGAACCCACAGGCCACATCGTAGAAGCGCTTGCCGATCAGGCTGCTGACGATCCAGGCCACCGCCGCGTTGCCGAAGCGCTTGACCACCGGCATCTGGGGGACGAGCGCCTTGTCCTTGAAGCGGGAACAGGTGGCGAAGTCGGCCTCACCCCGGCGTACCGGCTCGAGCAGCTTGGGGATGTCCTCGGGGGAGAACTGCCCGTCCGAGTCGATGTTGACCACGTAGTCGGCGCCGGCCTCGAGGGCCGCCTCGATGCCCGAGTGGAAGGCCGCACCGACCCCGCGAGGGCGGGAGTGAGAGATCACCTGAGCGCCCTTCTCCAGGGCGATCTCCGGAGTGCGGTCGGTGGAGCCGTCGTTCACCACGATGACCTTCACCTCGAGCCCGTCGATCGCGGGGATGCGGTCGATGACCTCTCCGAGGGTGGCCTCCTCGTTCAGGGCCGGGAGGATGACGCAGAGGGTTCCGCCTACCGGGACGGCAAGCTCGGTGTCGTTCAGGGGTGCGAAAGGTTCGGTGGGGGTGTCCACGGCCGGGCAACCTATCCGAGAAACTCGCGTCAGCGAAGGACCCTGGTCGAAGCAGGGGAGCAGGTGCCGCGTTTGGGGTAGGCTGCCCGGATGGGATACGCCCGCGAGAAGCTCCCCCACGAGTGCTACGCGCCGGATACGGGCGACGGATGGCTGCTGGATCTCTGCGTCTTCCGTGACCCCGAGGCCTTCGACCCGAAGCTCGCTCCCCTGGTGATGATCCCGGGCTACGGGATGAACACCCACCCCCTGACCTACCACCCCACCGGCGAGTCACTCACCGAGCACCTCTGCGGCCGCGGCTTCGAGGTCTGGGCCGCGAACCTGCGGGGTCAGGGCCGCAGCGCCCGGCTCTCGGGCCGGCGGCGCTACGGCTTCCCCGAGCTGGCGCTGACCGATCTGCCGGTCACCTTCCAGACCGTCCTCGAGCGGACGAAGACCGAGGCCAACACCCTCACCCCCATCGGCTGCTCCCTGGGCGCCTCGCTGGTCTACGCCTACCTCGCCCACCACCGGGACGATCATCCCCTGCAGAGCATGGTGGCGGTGGGTGGCCCCCTGCGCTGGGACAAGATCCACCCTCTGCTGCGGGTCGCCTTCGGCAGCCCCCGGCTGGTCGGCAGCATCCCCATGGCCGGCACCCGCAAGCTGGCCGCCACCGCGATGCCCCTCATCAAGCGCCTCCCGAAGCTCGCGGCGATCTACATGAACGCCTCGATCATCGACATGGAGGCCGCCGACGAGCTGGTGCTCACGGTCGAGGACCCCAACCCGGAGCTCAACCGGCAGATCGCCAGCTGGGTGGTGAAGAAAGACCTGGTGGTCGAGGGCGTGAACGCCTCCGAGGCCCTCACCGGCCTCGAGCTCCCCATCCTCTGCATCCTCGCCAACGCGGACGGCATCGTCACTCCCGAGGCAGCGCTCTCGGTGAAGAAGATCGTCGATCACGGGTCGGTCGAGCTGCTGGAGGTCGGGGACGACGAGACCTGGTTTGCTCACGCCGACCTCTTCGTCTCGAATCACGCCCGGGCCCAGGTCTTCGAGCCGCTGGGGCACTGGCTGCTGGGTGCTCGGAACTGAGAGCCGCGGAGAGACCCATGCCTCAAAGGATTCTGCGCGCCTCGGTCCTTCTCGGACTCTTCCTCGCCACGGCCGCCTGCCCGAAGAGCGAGCCGACCTCCAGGAGCCCCGGACCCTCGGCTCCGGCGCCCGCTGCATCGCGCGCGCCGGATGTCCTCCTCATCACCCTGGACACTGCCCGGGCCGACCACTTCTCGACCGACGCCACCTCGTCCGAGGCCCGCCTGGCCTCGACCCCGGTCTTCGCAACCCTGGCCCGAGAGGGTGCGCTCTTCACCAACGCCCAGGCGCCGGTCCCCCTGACCCTCCCCTCCCACGCGACGATCCTCACGGGACGCCTGCCCGAGCACCACCGCCTTCGGGTCAATGGAGCCTACCAGTGGGACGATGCCCTCCCCACCCTGGCCGAGCGCCTGAAGGCGGCGGGTTACACCACCGGAGCCTTCCTCGCTGCGGCGGTCCTCGACGCCCGCTTCGGCCTGGACGATGGCTTCGATCACTACGACGACGAGGTCGGCGACCACGCCCAGGCCGGCGTCTGGGGAAACGCCCAGCGTCCCGGCACCGCTGTGATCGCCGCGGCGGCCCGCTGGCTGGAGGCGCAGCCCGAGGAGAGACCCACTTTCGCCTGGGTGCACCTCTTCGATGCTCACCACCCCTACGCCTGTCCGAAGGCGCCAGGGATCTCCCGGGCCACCACCGACTACGGCCGATGCATCGAGTGGATCGACCACCTGGTGGGGCGACTCCTGGAGGGCTACCGGCGCCTGGGGCGCTACCAGCGAGCCGTGATCGCCCTGACCTCCGACCACGGCGAGAGCCTGGGTGAGCATGGTGAGCGCACCCACGGGATTTTTCTCTATCAGGCGACCCAGCACGTCCCCCTGATCCTGCGGCTGCCCGGCACCGCCGGTGGTCTTCGCATCGATGCGCCGATCCAGCTCGCTGACCTCGCACCGACCCTGCTCGCGGCCCTGGAGCTTCCGCGCCTCGAGGGCGCAGACGGAATCGACCTCGGCCCGGCCTTGCGGGGAGAGGGGCTCCCCGAACGCATCCTCCTCATGGAGAGCTACGCTCCCAGACTGCAGTATGGCTGGCATCCTCTGGTCGCGGCCCGCTCCGGGACGTCGAAGCTGGTGCGCGGCGCCGTCGAAGAGCTCTACGATCTCGAGGCGGATCCCGCGGAGCGAAAGGGGCTGGAAGTGAAGGGCTCCGAGGTCGCCGAGAAGCTGCGAGCCCACCTCGAGCTCGAGCACCGTCCTCCCTCGTCCGAGGAGTCTTTGGCACCGGATTCCGCCACCCAGGAGGAGCTCGGGGCGCTCGGTTATGTCTGGCACGACCCCGGACCGGCCAGCGAGACGGCGCCCCTCGCCGATCCTCGGGATCGAATCGGAACGCTCAACCGCCTCTCCGACGGTGATTCGGCCGCAGCCCGGGGGAACTGGGCCGGGGCCCTGTCGATCTACGAGGAGATCCTCGCGGCCGAGCCACGCAATGCCATCGCCGCACGCAGCAGAGCAGCCGCGCTGCGTGCGCTGGGCAGGCTACCGGAAGCTGCCAGAGCCCTGAGGGAGGCGATCACGCTCTCCCCGCCAGACGCCTCGCTCCATCACAACCTCGGTCAGCTGCTCGTCCAGCTCCGGCAGCTGGAGGACGCCGAGGCAGCCTTCGGTCGAGCGGTGGAGCTCGACCCCGGGCACCATGCCGCCCGGGGCAATCGCTGGAACATCCTCTTCAGCACCGGCCGGCGTGCGGCAGCCATCACCGAGGCCGAGGCCGCGCTCGCGGCGGATCCGAAGGACGGCGAGGCGCGCCTCTTCCTCATCCTCGCGCGAGAGGGAGACAAGGGGCTGCCGGCGACCGCGGCCGCCCTCGAGCGGGCCCGAATCGAACATCCGGAGGATCCGGACCTGCGAGAGGGCCTCGTGAAGATCTACCGTCGCCTTGGGCGCGAGGCCGACGCCCGCGCCCTCGAAGCCTCAGCGCCCTGAGGCCTTCGCACCCGCCGCGAACTTGCGGGCCGTGGCGAGGTTCGCGCGAGTGGTCTCGTCCTTCGGAGCGAGCGCGAGCGCGCGCTCATAGGCAGCGATGGCTTCGGAGACGGCACCCCGGTTGAGCTGGATGGATCCGAGCGCACGCCAGGCCTCGACCGAGCCCGGATCGATGTCGACGGCCCGCTTCGCGACGGGCACTGCGTCCTCCAACCGATTCGAGCGGGCCTTGGCCTCGGCGAGCTGAGCCAGCACCTTCGCGGTGGCCAGGGGTGAGCCCTCCTGGACCTCGAGGAGAGCGTGCGCCTCGGCGATCCGATTCGCGTCGAGGAGCATCCGCCCGAGGGAGATCAGAGCTCCCTCATGATCCGCCTTGAGCGCCAGCACCTTCCGGTAGGCAGCGTCGGCCTCGGGGAGGCGTCCCGCCTTCAGGAAGTGAGTGGCGACGAGGAAGTGCAGCTCCGTGCTCTCCGGCGCCTTCTCGAGAGCTGACTCGAGGTACGCGACCATGGCCGCCTCTCCCTCCTCGGTCAGGATCGCCAGCGCAACCTCGGCCTGTGCCGCGCCGTCGAGCGCGTCCTCTCCAACGGCGGCCCGCGCCTCTCTCGCCACGACGGCATCTCGCCCGGTGGCCCGGAGGATCAGCCAGCGCTCCTGGCGCACCTCCCGATCGTCCGGGAACGCCTCGGCGGCACGCTCGATCCACCGCATCGCCCGATCGGGGCTGCCGCTGGAGCGGAAGCACCGGCCGAGGTTCAGGAGCGCCCCGCGCGCATCCTCGGACCCGGCGCGGGCCAGGAGACGATCGTAGACCTTCACCGCCTCCTCACAGCCACGGGACAGGACCAGCAGATCGCCGAAGCGTCTGGCAGCGAAGTCGTTGGCGGGGTTCTCGGCGAGCACCGCGCGGTAGAGCTCGAAGGCCTGCTCGCGGCGCCCGGCGGTGTACAGGCCGTCGGCCCGGTCCATCCTTCCCTGAATCACGATCCCCACCCGCGGATCCAGGAGCGGCGCATCTGGCTTCTCCTGGACCTGGGACATGTCCACCCAGATGTACCCGAGGGCGCCGAGCTCCTCGCGGGTGCCCGGATCCAGCTCGAGCGCAGCCTCCTCTCCTGCTGGCGCCCGCGTGAGCTTCCCCAGGAGGCCTCGGAGCTTCTCGCCCTTCTCCTTCTGTACGCTGAAGAGGTTCTCCTTCTCCCGGGGATCGCCCTTCAGGTCGTAGAGCTCGTCCTCGCTCCCGGAGATCAGCTTCCATCCACCGGTCCGCAGCCCGGTCAGCTCGTGCCATCCGTACTGCAGCCGCGGCACCCAGCTCTCGATGTAGGCCGGCTCTTCCTGGTCCGACCCCTCGATCAGCCCACGCAGGTCACGACCCCGAACGCGCGCCGGGACCTCGAGGCCGGCCAGCGCGAGGAGCGTGGGCATCACATCGATCAGGCGTGCCTGCGTCTCCACCTGGCGGCCGCCCGGCAGCCCAGGACCCCGCAACACCAGGGGGATCCTCTGGGTCGCATCGTAGATGAAGACGCTGTGCGTGGCCTCACCGTGCTCGCCCAGACTCTCCCCGTGATCCGAGGTGATCACCATCGCGGCCCGATCGTAGCGGCCGAGCCTGCGGTAGCCTGCGACGAGCTCGCCGACGACGCGATCGACATAGGCGATCCCCGCCGCATAGGGGCGCCCCGGGTAGCGGCTGCGCTCGGGCTCGGGAGCCTCGTAGGGTGCGTGGGCATCGAAGAGGTGGACCCAGACGAAGGTCGGCTGGGTCTCGGCCTGCGCCCCCAGCCACGTGAGGGCGCGCTCGACCACGACCCGGCCGTCCCGCCTCGGATACTGGAAGAGCCCCGAGCCTCCGGCGATCCCCACGTCGTCATCGTAGGCGTCGAAGCCCTGGTCGAGCCCGTACTTCCGATCGAGCACCGAGGCTGCGACGAAGGCCCCCGTCTTCCAGCCCGCCGCCTTCAGGCGCTCGGCGAGGGTCTCCTCTTCCTCACCGAGCTTGAAGGTCCCGTTCGTCCGCACGCCGTGCTGCGGTGGGATCCGGCCGGTCATGAGCGAGGAGTGGGAGGGGAGCGTGGTAGGCGTCGGTGCGACCGCCTGGAGGAAGGCAACCCCCTCCCGGGCCAGCGCGTCGATGTTCGGAGTGGCGACGTCCGAGCCGGCGTGGCCGAAGTGATCGGCGCGGGCGGTATCGAGGGTGACGAGGAGGATATCTCGGGGTGTCTTCGTCGCGGCAGGAGACCTGACCTCCTGAGCCGCCTGCCGGGTCGCCTCCGGCCTCTCCTCCCGAGGACATCCTGCGGCAAGGACGAGAGACATCCCGAGCACCAGCCTGGCCTGCCACGTCCGCGCTCCCTTCGAACCGCTCTCGAAGTGTCTCTTCATCTCGAAGCTCTCCAGCCTCCCCCCGCGAGGCCGGCCGAGACTACGCTTGGCCGGACCGTCTTGGCCACCACGGCCGAGTATCGGGCTCTCGCGTTCATCGCCTTGACCGGCCCCAGGCCCCGTGGGACGAAACCCCCGTGAGCCACGCCCGAGACGAACTCTCCTCCCGCATCGCATCAGGCAAGGCAGTCGTCGGCGTCGTCGGCCTCGGCTACGTCGGCCTGCCCCTCTCCCTCACCTTCGCCCGCAAGGGCGTGAAGGTCGTCGGCTTCGACATCGATCCGAAGAAGATCGAGGCGCTCGAGGCCGGCCGCTCCTACCTGGAACACCTGCCGGTGGAGGATCTCGGCGAGCTCGTCGGCGCCGGGATGCTCTCCCCGACCACCGACTACGGCCGGGCCGGCGAGTGCGACGCCCTCCTGCTCTGCGTGCCCACGCCCCTGACCCGCCACCGCGAGCCCGACATGAGCTACGTGGAGGGCACGGCGAGGGCCCTGGCGCCTCACCTGCGCCCGGGGCAGCTGGTGATCCTCGAGTCGACCACCTACCCGGGCACCACCCGGGACCTGCTCTGGCCCCTCCTTGAGGAGGGCAGCGGCCTGAAGGTCGGCGAGGAGCTCTTCCTGGCCTACAGCCCCGAGCGCGAGGATCCGGGCAACCCGGACTTCGACACCCAGCGGATCCCCAAGCTGGTGGGCGGTCTCGACGCGCCGACCTGCGAGGCCGCGACGGCCCTCTACCGCCTCGCCCTCGACGAGGTCATCCCGGTCTCCTCGGCGCAGGTCGCCGAGATGGCGAAGATCTACGAGAACGTCTTCCGGGCCATCAACATCGCCCTGGTCAACGAGCTGAAGGTGCTCTGCGACAAGATGGAGATGGACGTCTGGGAGGTCATCGACGCGGCGGCCACCAAGCCCTTCGGCTTCATGCGCTTCACGCCGGGGCCGGGCCTCGGCGGCCACTGCATCCCGATTGACCCCTTCTACCTGACCTGGAAGGCCCGGGAGTTCGGGATCTCGACCCGCTTCATCGAGCTGGCCGGCGAGATCAACAACGCCATGCCCGCCTACGTGGTCGACCGCTGCACCGACGCGCTGAACGACGAGGGCAAGGCCCTCAAGGGCTCGCGAGTGCTGGTGCTCGGCGTGGCCTACAAGCCCGACGTGGACGACATGCGCGAGTCCCCGGCGCTGCCGATCATGAAGCTGCTCGAGGAGAAGGGCGCGGAAGTTCAGTTCCACGACCCCCACGTGGCGCTCCTGAAGCCCTCCCGGAAGCACAAGCGGGAGCGGCGGTCGGTCGATCTGGACGCAGCCCGGTTGCAGGCCACCGACCTGGTGCTGATCGTCACCGATCACCGCGACGTCGACTACGGGTTGGTGGGCGCGGAGACGAAGCTGGTCGTCGACACTCGCAACGCCATGGCCCGCGTCGATGCTCCGCGGTCCCGGGTGGTGAAGGCCTGATCGTGCCCGGGCCGGTGCTCCCGGACCGGCGCTGGCTGCTGGCGGCGTGCGTGGCCCTGGCGGCGTGCGTGGCCTATGCGAACTCGCTGGACGGGGCCTTCCACCTCGACGACCGTCACCACCTCGTCGACAATCTGGCCGTCCGGGATCTCGGGAACCTCCCGCGCTTCTTCGTGGATCCCGGGCTCTCCTCCTCCTCGGAGGACTCGCGGATCTACCGGCCGCTGGTGATGGTCAGCTTCGCCCTGAACCACGCCATGGGTGGGCTCGAGGTTCGCCCCTACCACCTCACGAACGTCGGCGCCCACGCGCTGACCTCGGCGATGGTCTTCCTGCTCCTGCTCTCGCTCCTCCAGGTCCGCGCGCCTGGTGAAGCCAGCGCCCGCTGGCCGGCGGCCGCTGGTGCCCTGCTCTTCGCCCTGCATCCCATCCAGACGGAGGCGGTCGACTACATCAACGCCCGCTCCTCCCTCTTCCTCACGCTCTTCCTGGTCGCCGCCGTCCTGGCCTACCTGCGCCATCGAGCCGTACGGCCGAGCGAGGGAAGGCCCCGGATCGACCGCTGGGTGATCCTCTCGTGGATATTCACGCTCGCCGCCTTCGGCTCCAAGGAGAGCGCGCCGGTGATCGTGGGCCTGCTGATCGCCACCGGCCTCTACCTGGACGGCGCCACCTGGAGGCGCGGCCTGCGTCGGGACCTCCCCCTCGTCCTGCCGATCCTCCTGCTATCGCTGGTCCCCATCGCCTTGCGCTTCACCTCGACCTCCTCCGGAGGAGGTCAACGCCTGCGGAGCATGGGCGACAACCTGCTGGTGCAAACCGTCGCGGTTGCCGGCTACCTGCGCTCGCTGGTCTGGCCCGATGACCTCGCCCTCTACCGGCACGTGCCTGCCATCGAGAGTGTGTCCTCGGGAGTGTTTCTCCTCTCGGCGCTCGTGATCGTCGGAGTGATCACCGGTGCGTTCCTGCTTCGTCGCAGGGCGCCAGGGGTGACCCTCGGGGCGGCCTGGTTCGCCTTTGCGCTGGCACCCACCTCCTCGTTCATTGCCCTCAACATGGTGGCCGCCGAGCGCCGCCTCTACCTGGCGATGGTGGGTGTAGCCCTGGCCGCCGCGACGAGCCTGCAGATTCTCGAGATCCGCCTGCGAGAGAGGGAGGCGAACCCGCTCCCCTTCCGCCTCGGCTCCGGCGCGATCCTGGGGACCCTGCTCGTGGTGACCCTCGGGCAAAATGGTGTCTGGCGCACCAGCACTGCCCTCTGGGAGAACACCACCCGCAAGCACCCGGAGAGTTGCGACGGCTGGATGAGCCACGCCGAGGCGCTGGCCGCCGAGGGGCGCCTCGAGGAAGCAGAGCAGTCCGCGCTGCGCTCCACCGAGCTCTGCCCGGAGCGAGTCGGTGGGCTCTCGGTTCTGGCCCGGCTGCACCACCGGCAGGGCAAGTTCGAGCTGGCCGCCAGGGAGCTCCAGCGCATCATCGACAGCGACGACCCCCGGTTCCTTTCGAAGGGAGAGATGAACATCGAGCTCGCCGAGGTCTACGAGAAGATGGGCCGCCTGGCCGAGGCCGAGGCCATCTATCTGCCCTACCTCCAGAACATGGAGCAGCCCCCGGCCCGGGTGTTGGCGGGCCTGGGCCGGATCGCGACTGCACGGGGCCAGGCGGATCAGGGCGTGGAGTTGCTCCAGCGCGCCATCGCCCTCGATCCCGCCGCCGTGCGACTCCGGGGTGATCTGGCCCTGTGCCTACACAGCGCGGGCCGCTTCGCCGAGGCGATCCCCCTCTACCGGGATCTTCTGGACGTCGAGCCAGCCAATTTCAGCATCACCTACAACCTCGGGCTGGCGCTGCTCAAGAGCGGCCAGCAGGGCGAGGCTCGCTCGACTTTCCAGCGCGTCCTGGGGCTCTGCCCCGACGACCGATGCCGCACCCAGGTGCAGCAACGGATCGCCGCGCTCTCACCCTGATGAGGCATTGACGACGGGAAGAAGCGAGGGCACACCTGCCCCCCAAGGAGTCTCCCGATGAACCACCACCTGCTCGCCCTGCTCGCTCCCCTCCTGCTGATCGCCGGCTGCCCCTCGGGGCCGGAGGCCGACACGACGCCGCCGGAGGTGGTGAAGCTCTCTCCGCCCATCGGGGCGACGGATGTGGATCCGGCGCTGAAGGAGCTGAAGGTCACCTTCAACGAGTCGATGAAGGGGAGCAGCTGGTCCTGGGTGCAGGAGAGCCCGGAGACGGCCCCGAAGCTGGGCGGCGAGCCAAAGTTCGATCCCACCGGGCGGATCAACACGGTGCCGGTGACGCTGGAGCCGGGCAGGGAGTACGTCATCTGGCTCAACAGCAAGGAGTTCTCGAACTTCGCCGACGTCTCGGGCAACGTGCTGGTGCCGGTGCGCTGGACCTTCCGGACGAAGGGTGAGGCGAAGGCCGGTGAGGGCGCCCCCGACGCGGCGCCCGCCGCGAAGGTCGACGCCCCGAAGGTCACCGCCACCTCGCCGGCCAACGGCGCCGTCGACGTCCCGCCGGGCAAGACCACCCTCACCGCCACCTTCGATCGCAAGATGAAGGACAAGGGCTGGTCCTGGGTGATGGAGCCGAAGGCCGACTTCCCCGCGCCGATCGGCGAGCCCTCCTTCGACGAGAGCTTCACGAAGAACTCGATCGAGGCGACGCTCGAGCCGGGGAAGACCTACGTGATCTGGCTGAACTCGGAGAGGTTCAAGAACTTCCAGGACGAGGCGGGCATCCCCGCGGAGCCCTTCCGCTGGAGCTTCACGACGGCGGCGGCGCAGTAGCCCCCCAGGGGAACCGTCAACGCCGTTGACACCCGCCGTCGACGGCGGTGACAGCGGAGGAGCTCGCGGGGCGCGCAAGTGCGCGAGATCGCGTGCGCGTGCGTGCGCACGAGGGTGGTCCCGACCTTGCTCTGGGCAAGGGGCGAACCCCTTTTCCCGGAGGCAGCATGTCCCCCGCCCTGGCCCAGGCCTCGAAGTCGACCCCGACGCCGCCCGATCCGCTCACCGTCCTCGAGGACCACATGCGGCGCGACCTCGCGCTGGCCCCGGGGGTGCTCGGGGAGGTGGCGCGGGAGGCGATCGCCGCGGGCGGAAAGCGGGTGCGGCCCCAGCTGGTCTACCTCGCCCACGAGGCCTGCGGCGGAGACGCCGAGGGCTGGCCCACCTGCGGGGTCTACGCCACCGCGGTGGAGTACCTCCACACGGCCACCTTGCTCCACGACGACCTCATCGACGGCGCGACCCTCCGGCGCGGGCAGGAGGCAGCCTACCGGCGCTTCGGCCCCAAGGAGGCGGTCCTCTCCGGTGACCTGCTCCTGGCCCGCTGCCTGATGCACATCACCTCGCCGGGCGACCCGGCCGCGGTGAGCGCCCTGGCCCGCGCGGCCGAGCGGGTCGCGGTGGGCGAGGCGATGGAGGTCGAGCTGACCCGCGATCCCGGCGTGGACCGCGACCGCTACCTCCACTACGCCACCTCCAAGACCGGCGCCCTCTTCGCCGCGGCCCTCGAGCTCGGCGCCCGCGCGGCCGGCGCCCCCGAGGCGCAGGTCGCCGCCCTGGCCGCCTTTGGCGAGTCGGTAGGCCTGGCCTTCCAGATCGCCGACGACCTCCTCGACGTCATCGGGGAGGAGGCCCGCACCGGCAAGCGCCCGGGCCTGGACCTGCTGGCCGGCGTGCCCAGCCTGCCGGTGGTCGAGGCCCTCGACGCCCTCGGCCCCGAGCGCGGCGAGGTGGTGGCGCAGCTCCTCTCGGGCGACGCCCCGGAGAGCACCCTGGCCGACGCCCTGCGGCTGGTCGCCGAGCACGGCGTCGAGCCCTGCGTGGCGCGCGCCCGCGAGCTGGTCGACGAGGCCAAGGCCAGCCTGGAGCAGCTCCCCCTCTGCGATGCCCGCCTCGAGCTGGCCCGTCACGCCGAGAAGGCGGTGGAGCGGCTGTCGTGAGCGCGCTCCTCATCTCCCTGATCGAGGGGGCGGACGCCAAGCGCGTGCAGGGCGAGCTCGCCCGCCTGGGCCTCTGGTCCTCGGCCTCGCCGGGGCCGCGGCATACGGTCCTGCAGGTCGAGGCCCACTCGGCCCACGCCGGCCCTGAGACGATCGCCTTCATTGCCGCCCTCGAGGAGGTCGCCGAGGTCCACCACGCGGCCTCGCCCCACCCCGCCCTCGACGCCATGCCCCGCGTCCTCGAGGTCGGCCGGGTGACCTTCGGCGCCCGCCGCCCGCCGGTGCTGCTGGCCGGGCCCTGCAGCATCGAGTCCGAGGCCCGCATCCACGAGGTGGCTCGCGAGCTCGGGACCCAGGGCGTGGGCCTGCTGCGCGGCGGCGCCTTCAAGCCCCGCACCTCGCCCTACGCCTTCCAGGGTCACGGCGAGCGCGCCCTCAAGTGGATCCGCGAGGCCGCGAACGAGCACGGCCTCGGCGTCGTCACCGAGGCGATGGCCCCCGAGGAGGTGCCGGTCGTGGCCTTCTTCGCCGACCTCGTGCAGATCGGCACCCGCAACATGCACAACTTCCCGCTGCTCAAGGCGGCGGGCGAGGCGAGGAAGCCCGTGCTGCTCAAGCGCGGGCTGGCCGCCACGATCGAGGAGTGGCTGCTGGCGGCCGAGTACCTGCTGCACCACGGCGCCCCCGGCGTGATCTTCTGCGAGCGCGGCATCCGGGGCTTCGAGCCCAGCCAGCGCTTCACCCTCGACCTCGGCGCGGTCGCCCTCCTCTCGGAGGTCCACGGCCTGCCGGTGGTGGTCGATCCCTCCCACGCGGCCGGCCGCCGCGATCTGATCGCCCCCCTCGCCCGGGCGGGCCTCGCCGCCGGCGCGGCGGGCCTCCTCCTCGAGACCCACCCCGACCCGGCCCACGCCCGCTCGGACGGCCCCCAGGCCGTGCCCCTCGATCGCTTCGGCGCGCTCGCCGCCGCGGTGATGCCCCGGCACGAGCCCGACGCCCGGCGCGCGGCAGGAGGTGCAGCGTGAGCGTCCTCCCCCACGCCCCCCGGCCCACGCCCCGCGCGAAGGCGGCGCCGATCGAGGCGAGCCCCGCCGCGGCCCGGGCGCGGCACGCCGCGGGCGGCCTCGTCCTCGAGGCCCACCCCGTCCCCCTCGCCGATCCCCTCGTCCTCTGGGAGGCCCTCCCCGACGAGCCGGCGGCCTTCTGGCGCGCGCCCTCGGGCGAGCGCTTCTCCGGCGTCGGCGAGGCCCTGGCGATCACCGCCGGAGGACGGAGCCGCTTCCAGTCCCTGGCCGATCAGGCCCGGGAGCTCCTCGCCGGCCTCGAGCTGCCCTTCGAGGGGAGCCTGCGCCTGATCGGCGGCCTCGCCTTCGATCCCGAGGGCGGCCGCTCCTCGCTCTGGCAGGACTTCGGCCCGGCCCGCTTCGTCCTGCCCCGCTTCACCTACCTGCCCGGCACCCGCGAGGCGCGGCTGGTGGTGGTGCGCCGGCCGGACGACGACCCCGGCGCCCTGGAGGCCCGCGTCGCTCACCTGCGCGAGGCCCTCGAGACCAACGCCCCGGTGGCGCCCCAGGGCCTGTGGCCCGCGCACATCGAGCGGCTGCCCCGCGAGACCTGGTCCCACTGGATCGACCGGGTGCAGGCGGCGATCGGCAGCGGCGTGGTCTCGAAGGTGGTGCTGGCCCGGGAGAGCGTCCTCGATCTGCCCGTGCCCCTCTCGGCCCGGGCGATCCTCTCCCGCCTCGCCGCCGAGCATCAGGACTGCTTCTGCTTCGGGCTGCGTAGCGCCCGCCGCGAGGGCGCGCCCCAGGCGGCCTTCGTCGGCGCGAGCCCCGAGCGCCTGGTCCGCCTCGACCGGCGCCGGGTGCAGGTCGACGCCCTGGCCGGCACCGCCGGGGTGCCCGGCCGCGGCGCGAGCAGCAGCGCCCTGGAGCGCGCCGCCGAGGGGCTGCGCACCAGCCTGAAGGATCGCGCCGAGCACGAGTACGTGGTCGAGGCGATCCGCCAGGCGCTGACCCCGCTCTGCCCGATCCTCGAGATCGCCAAGGTGCCCGAGGTCCGTCAGCTGCGCCACGTGCTGCACCTGCATACCCCCATCGAGGGGCTGCTCTCCCGCGACGCGCACCTCCTGGAGGTCGCCGCGGCCCTGCACCCCACGCCCGCCGTGGCGGGGACGCCCACCGAGGAGGCCCGCGCGATCCTCGGCGCCTGCGAGGGCCGCGACCGCGGCTGGTACGCCGGGCCGATCGGCTGGTTCGACGCCGAGGGCTCGGGCGAGCTCTGCGTGGGGCTGCGCTCGGGGCTCCTGCGCGGCCGGCAGGCCCACCTCTTCGCCGGGGCCGGCGTGGTCTCGGGCTCGCGCGCCGACGCCGAGTACGAGGAGACCCGCCTCAAGGAGCGCGCCCTCTGCCAGGCGCTGGGGGTGGCGCCATGACCCGCCCCATCTCCATGCAGCCCGGCGCGCTGCCGGCGAAGGCGCGGACCATCGCGCCGGCGGGCCTCACCCTCTCCGCGACGGCCGCCGAGCAGCCCCAGCCCGACTCGCCGGGCTACCAGCCCCCCTTCGCCCTCGGCCTCTCCGGCGGGCGCGCCGCGAACGCCCCCGAGGAGGCGGGCGACCTCGCCCGCCACCACGCCCACGTACTGCTCGGCGCGCTGGAGCGCAGCGGGCTGCGCCAGGTGGTGATCTCCTCGGGCTCGCGCTCGACCCCCCTGGTGCTGGCGGCGGCCGAGCGGGCCGCGGCCGGCGGGCTGGTGCTGCACGACATCGTCGACGAGCGCAGCGCCGCCTTCTTCGCCCTGGGCCTCGCCCGGGCGAGCGGCGAGGCGCCCGCCCTGATCTGCACCTCGGGCTCCGCCGCGGCCCACTACCACCCGGCGGTCCTGGAGGCGGCCCACGCCGAGCTCCCCCTCCTGGTGATCTCCGCCGACCGTCCGCCCGAGGCCCAGGGCCGCGGCGCGCACCAGACGATCGATCAGGGCGCCCTCTTCCGGGAGGTCTGCCGGGCAACCCACCTCCTCGGCCTGCCCGATCCCCACCCCGACGCGATGCGGGGGGTGGCGCACCTCGCCGCGCGCGCCCTCTTCGAGACCCGGGCGCCCCGCCCGGGGCCGGTCCACGTGGTGGCCCCCTTCTGCAAGCCCCTGGAGCCGACGACCGGCGCGCGGGCGATGCGCCTGCTCGACCTGCCGCCGCCGCCTCGCTTCTTCGCCGGCGCGCCGCGGCCCGCGCCCGAGGCCCTCGAGCTGCTGGCCGCACGCTGCCGCCAGCAGCCCCGCGGGCTCATCGTGGCCGGCGCGCTGCGCGACCTCTCCGGCCCGGCCCGCGACGCGCTCTGGCGCCTCGCGAAGCTCACGGGCTACCCCGTCGCCGCCGAGGCGGGCAGCCAGCTGCGCCTCGACGGCGAGGCCCGTGACGAGCGGATCGATCACTTCCCCGCGCTCCTCGCCCGCGGGATCCCCGCGGAGCTCGAGCCCCGGCTGATCCTGCGCCTGGGGGCCGAGCCCTCTCCGCTGGGCTTCGCGGCCTGGCTGGGGCGCCTCGAGAGCGAGGTCTGGCTGCTTGGCGAGGGGTTCGCCGCGGACGGCGAGAACCGCTGCGCGGGGATCGTCGAGGGCTCGCTCGGCGAGAGCCTGGCCGCCCTGGAAACTATCCTGGTTCAGGAGGAGGCCCCTGATTCCAGGTGGTTGGAGCGCTGGCGAGCCGCGGACCGGCAGGCCGGCGAGCAGCTCGCGCGGGTGCTGGCGCGGGGCGTCCTCGACGAGGCGGCCACCCTGCGGACGGTGCTGGAGCACCTGCCCGCCGGCGCCGAGCTCTACCTGGGCAACAGCCTGACCCTGCGGATGGCCGACCTCTGCGGCTCCGGCGCGCTGGCCCGCTGCCGGGTGCACACCCAGCGCGGCACCAGCGGCATCGACGGCACCGTGGCCGGCGCCGCGGGGGTGGCCGCCGCGAGCGGGCGGCCGGTGGTCTGCGTGCTGGGCGATCTCTCCCTGGCCCACGACCTGGGCAGCCTCGGCCTCGCCGCACGCAGCGCCGCGCCGGTGACGATCGTCGTCGCGAACAACGGCGGGGGCCGGATCTTCGAGCTGCTCCCCGCCGGGACCCGCGCCGAGCTCTCCGCCGCCGTCGAGCAGCACCTCGTGATGCCCGGGGCGCGCTCCTTCGAGCAGGCCGCCGCGCACTTCGGCCTCGCCTACCACCGGGTCGAGGATCGGGCCGCCCTGGCCGGCGCCCTCTCGGCGAGCGGGGGCTCGCGCCTCGTCGAGGCCGTCGTCCCGGCGCACGCGGCCCGTGACTTTCTCGCGGCACTTCGAGATAGAAGCGCCTGATGAGCCATCCCCTGCTGCTGCTCCACGGCTTCTCCCAGACGCCGGCCTCCTTCGACGCCCTGCGCGAGCATCTCCCGGAAGACCGCGAGGAGCTCGCCCCCTTCCTGCCCGGCCACGGGGACGAGCCCGCGGTGGACACCTTCGAAGAGGCCGTCGACCGGATCGCCGCGGGCCTGCCGGCGGGGAGGCCCGTGGTGCTGATGGCCTACTCCCAGGGGGCGCGCCTCGGCCTGGGCCTGATGATCCGCCACCCGGAGAAGGTCGCCCGCGCGATCCTGGTGGGCGGCCGGCCGGGGATGCCCGAGGGTCACGAGCGCTGGGCCCGCGCCCAGTGGGATCACAAGTGGGTCGACCTGCTGGAGACCAAAGGCATCGAGGCCTTCGTGAAGGCCTGGGAGCGGCAGCCGATCTTCCTGAGCCAGAGTGAGGAGATGCGGCTGACCCAGCGGGCGCTGCGGCGCTCGCACGATCCCCTCCACCTCGCGGGCGCGATGCGCTCGCTGGGCGTCTCGGTGATGCCCGACCTCTGGCCGCGCCTCGGCGAGGTGCGTACCCCCACCCTGCTCGCCGCGGGCGAGCTCGACACGAAGTTCCAGCGGATCGCCGAGGAGATGGCCGCGCTGATGCCCGCCGCCCGCGCCGTCGTCGTTCCCGGCTGCGGTCACAACCCCTTCCTCGAGGATCCCGCCGCCGTGGCGGCCCTCCTCGACCAGCCCTTCCCCGAGCCTCCCGGGAGCTGACCGACGTGCAGACCTCGAGCGAGACGCAGCTCGCCGGGCTGCCGACGGCGGGCTCGGTGGACGCCTGGCTCCAGGCCATGCGGCCCCGGACCCTCCCCGCCGCCGCCGTCCCGGTGGTGGTGGGCTCGGCCCTCTGCTTCGTGCTGGGAGGCCTGCACCTCGGCGCCGCCCTGGCCGCCCTCTTCGGGGCGCTCTGCATCCAGGTGGGCACGAACTTCGCCAACGACGTCTTCGATGCCGAGAAGGGCGCCGACGGCCCCGAGCGCAAGGGCCCGCGGCGGATGGTCGCAGCCGGCGTGATCACCCCGGGCGCCATGCGCGCCGGCATCGGCGTCGCCTTCGGCCTCGCCACCCTCGCCGGCCTCTACCTGGTGTCGGTCGCCGGCTGGCCGGTGATCGCCATCGGCGTGGCCTCTCTCCTGGCCGGCCTCGCCTACACCGGTGGCCCCTTCCCGCTGGCCTACAACGCGCTGGGCGATCTCTTCGTGCTGATCTTCTTCGGCGGGGTCGCCGTCGGCGGCACCGTCTTCGTGCAGCTCGGCACCCTGCCGCCGACCACCTGGCCGCTGGCCCTGGGCGTCGGCGCCCTCTCCACCGCCCTGCTGGTGGTGAACAACCTGCGCGACGTGGACGAGGACCGCGGCAACGGCAAGAACACCCTGGCCGTCCTCCTCGGCCGCCGCGGCGCGCTCCTCGAGCACGCCCTGCTGCTGACGCTGGCCTACGGCGCCGCCGGGACCCTGATCGATCTCGACCTGCCCCTGACCTTCATCGCCCTGGGCACCGCGCCCGTCGCCGCCCGCCGGCACCTGCGCCTGCGCCGGGTGGAGACCGGCCCCGAGTTCAACGCCGAGCTCGCCGCCACCGGCAAGCTGCTCACCCTCTACGGCCTCTCGCTGGCGGCGGCGCTGATCGCCCCGATGCTCTAGGCTACCGGCGTGCCCGGAACGCTCGAGCTGGAGGTCACCACCCTCGACACCCCCCGCCCCGGCCTGCGGATCGTCGCGCGCGACGGTGAGGGATCCGAGGGGGTCGGCGAGGGCTTCCCCCTGGTGGAGCGGGGCGGCGAGGATCTCTCCGCGGCCCTCGGCTGGATCGAGGCGCTGGAGCTCTCGGGCGATCCCCTCGCCCGGGCGAGGGAGGCGCACGCGCTGCTCGGGCCCGACTACCCGGTGGCGACCTTCGCCCTGGAGTGCGCGCTGCTCGCCCTGGCCGCGGCGCGGGCCGGCCGGCCCATCTGGGCGCTGCTGCGGGGCGAGGATCCCGAGGACGACGACGATCCGCCTCCCGTGCCGGAGCACAACGCGCTGCTGCCGGACGACGTCGATCTCGTCCCGGCCGCCGCCGCCGCGATCGCCGCCGGTTTCACCACGCTCAAGGTGAAGCTGGGCCGCCGCTCCTTCGAGGAGGAGCTCACCCGGCTCGAGGCGCTGCGCGCGGCCGTGGGCCCGCGGGTGCAGCTGCGGGCCGACGTGAACGGCGCCTGGAGCCTCGCCGAGGCGCCCGCCCTCCTCGAGCAGCTCGCAGCGCTCGAGCTCGAGTACCTCGAGCAGCCGGTGCCCGCGGCGGATCTGCCCGAGCTCGCCGCGTCACCGATCCCCCTGGGCGCCGACGAGTCCCTGGCCGACCCCGCCCTGGCCGACGCGCTCCTCGAGAGCCACCGCGCCGAGGTCTGGGTGCTCAAGCCCGGCGCCCTGGGCATCCACCGCACCCTCGAGCTGGCGATGCGCGCCCGGGCCGAGGGCCTCGACGTGGTGATCACCCACGCCGCCGATGGAGCGGTGGCGCTGGAGCACGCCCGGCAGGTCGCCCGCGCGCTCTCCCCCTTCCGCCTCGCCTGCGGCCTCCAACCCGAACCAGGATAGTTTGGCGGACGCACGGTCCGAATCTCGGCCCCACGCCATGGTCCCAATGCCCCTGCACCGGGGCTCCTGCCCCGATCCCTACGACGGCACGGGTTCTGCTGATGGCCGCTGGCATGGGAAAGCCACGCCAAGTCCTTCCGGGCAAGACCTACATGGTCTCCCGCAGATGCCTGCTGCGGATGTTCCTGCTGCGGCCATCCAAGAAGGTGAACGAGGTCTTCCTCTACTGCCTGGCAGCTGCGGCAGAGCGCTTTGGGGTCGCGGTTCACTCCTTCTGCGTGATGTCGAATCACTATCACCTCGTGATCACTGACCAGCGAGGAGAGCTGCCTCTGTTCATGCACCTCCTCAACCAGCTGACCTCGCGCGCCATCAACTCCCTCCTCGGGAGGTTCGAGTCGTTCTGGGCCCAGGGCACGTACAGCGCCGTGGAGCTCCCCGATGATGATGCGATCATCGACAAGATCGCCTACACCCTGGCGAACCCCGTCTCCGCCGGCCTGGTGCAGACGGGCAGGTCGTGGCCTGGCCTACGAAACCTGCCCGAAGATGTCGGTTCGCGAGTCTTGGTCGTCCAGCGCCCTCTTCAGTTCTTCCGGAAGGACGGAGCTCTCCCGGCCGAGATCGCGCTCGAGATCGCTCTGCCTCCTTTTGAGGATCTGTCCGGAGAGGATGCTCGTTCCTGCATCGCTGCCGCTGTCGAGGCCCAAGAAGATGCGGCGCGTTCCCGGATCGCGGCAGAGGGTAGGAAGTTCCTGGGAAGACGCGCCATTCGCGACCAGAGTTCCTTCGACAGGCCCGACTCCAGGGAGTCGCGCTTTCGAATCAACCCCCGCACTGCAGGCCGCGACAAGTGGAAGCGAATCGAGACGCTGTCGCGACTCCGCTCCTTCCTGGAAGCCTACCGGGAGGCCAAGGCCGCCTATCTTTCGGGGCATACCGGCGCGGTCTTTCCCGCTGGCACCTGGCTGATGCGAGTCAGGTACGGCGTCGCGTGTGCCGATACCGGATAGGTTCCGCCCCGCTGATTTCAGATCCGATTGGTATCCCATCCGGGTGGCGGAACGGGGTCCCGTACGTTCTGTGACCGGTGGAGACCCGCGACACCGCGTCGCACTGGCCGAAAACGGATCGACTCCGCTCCTTCTCCCGCTGAAGAGAGAGGAATCGGGCTCGCATAGACGCCTGGTACGGCAGAGCCCACGGCCCGGCAGGCTCCTTCCCGAAACTATCCTGGTTCCGGTCTAGACGGTCCGGGAGAAGTTGCCGGGGCGGGTCTTTAGGTAGCCGTCGTAGAGCATCGCCACGTTGCGGACGAAGAGGCGGCCGAGCTCGGTGACCTTGATGCCCGCCTCGTCGCGCTCGATGAGCTGCTGCTCCTGCACGGCGTCGAGGCCGGGGAGCACGTCGGCAAAATAGGTGTCATGATCGACGTCGAACTTCTCCTTCAGGCGGCCGAAGTCCAGCCGGAAGGTGCACATCAGATCGTGGATCGCGCTGCGGCGCACCTCGTCCTCGAAGGTGCGGGTCCAGCCGCGACTCAGAGGCAGGTGGCCGGAGTCGATGGCCGCGTCGTAGTCCTTGATCTTGTGGTGGTTCTGCGCGAACGCGCCGCCGAAGTCGGAGATGGCGGTGGCGCCCAGGCCCAGGATCTCCATCCGCGGGCCGGGCACGTAGCCCTGGAAGTTCCGCTGGAGGGTGCCGTCCTTGAAGGAGGTCGCCAGGGCGTCCCCCTCCTTGGCGTAGTGGTCCATCCCCACCTGCACGTAGCCGTTGGCGGTGAGGGTCGCCACGCAGTCGGCCAGCATCGAGGCCTTCTCCATCGCGGCCGGCAGCGCGCCGGTGTCGAGCTTGGTCTGGTGCGGCTTCACCTGGGGCACGTAGGCGAAGGAGAAGATCGCCAGCCGGTCGGGGCCCAGCTCGACGATCTTCTTCACCGTGCGGTGGAAGGAGTCGAGGGTCTGGGTCGGCAGGCCGTAGACCAGGTCCATGTTGATCGAGCCGAAGCCCGCCTTGCGGGCGGCCTTGAAGGCGCGCTCGGTCTGCTCGACGGTCTGCTCCCGGCCGATGGCGACCTGCACCGAGGGCTCGACGTCCTGCAGCCCGAAGGAGGCGCGGCGGAAGCCCAGCGCGTGGAGCCACTCGAGCTGCC
The DNA here is from genome assembly GCA_029210625.1 of Deltaproteobacteria bacterium. NCBI lineage: Bacteria > Pseudomonadati > Myxococcota > Myxococcia > Deltaproteobacteria bacterium. The sequence continues at coordinate 486,878 of JARGFU010000001.1, forward strand.
CCTCCTCGAAGTGCCGGGGGTCGACCTCGATGGCGAGCTCGGCGTCGGGGAGGAAGTTGAAGCGCTCCTTGAGGCCCCCCATGAGGGCCTCCATCTGATCCTTCTCGAGGTAGTTCGGCGTGCCGCCGCCGAGGTGGAGGTGCCCGACGGGGCGGTCCCCCACCAGCGCCACCGCCATCTCGGCCTCCTTGAAGACGCGCTCGAGGTAGGGGTCGCCGGCGAGCCGGATGTTCTTCCGGACCACCACGTTGCAGGCGCAGTAGGTGCAGAGCTGCTCGCAGAAGGGCAGGTGGACGTAGAGCGAGAAGGGCTCACGGCTCTTGCCCGCCTCGGTCAGCGCGCTCTTCCAGGCCTCCTCGGTGAAGACCTCGCTGAAGAGGTTGGCCGTGGGGTAGGAGGTGTAGCGTGGACCTGGGCGGTCCAGGCGGGTGATCAGCTCTGGCGTCAACTCGACCATGATGGATGCTCCGGATGATTCCCCTTCAGGGCCCCAGGGGTCTCTACCTCAAGTTTGACCCTTAAGGACACCATCGGCCACCCCGGCGACTGCCAGGGGGTCCTCGCGTCAGGCGTCCTCGGGCGCTCGTCCCGGTCTTCAGGAGAGCAGGAGGGGCACGCAGACCGCTGCCGCCATGCCGGCCAGCACCGTCAGCGCCATCACCGTGTAGAGCCGATCCATCGTCAAACCTCTCGAGCTGCGTTTCCGGGTCGTCCGGGTCCCCGAATATCGGACCCGGGAAACCAAAGCAACGACCATGCCCTGTCCCGACGATTCGCTAAGCGGCCGTATTCACGCCTCCACGAGGCGAACGCCCGTCCCTGGGCCGTGAATCAGCGCAGAAATTACCGGGGGATCCCCACCCCGATCGGCAAGGCCTGCCTGATGGGGGATGATCCCTAGTCCAGGCTGGTGACGCCGGCCAGGAAGCCCTCGGCGCGGTACTCCTTGAGCCGGTACTGGATCTTCCGGACCGAGATGCCCAGGGCGTCGGCGGTGCGGCGGGTGGAGTGATCCATGGCCTCGAAGGTCCGCAGGATGGCGGCCCGCTCGACCTCGGCCATGGTCATCCCCGGCACCCGGATCGCCAGGGGATCCTTGGCGGGGTCGCCCCCGCCGATCCGCGGCGGCAGGTTCTCCCGGGTGAGGTGCTCGCCCCGGCCCATCACCACGGCGTGCTCGGCGACGTTCTCGAGCTCACGGACGTTGCCCGGCCAGTCGTAGGCGAAGAGGCAGAGCAGGACCTCGGGGTCGGTGGAGACGTTCTCCTTGCCCTCGAGCTCCTGGTACTTGCGGATGAAGTGCTCCCAGAGGATGGGGATGTCCGCCCGCCGCTCGCGCAGCGCCGGCGCGTGGATCGTCACCACGTTGAGCCGGTAGTAGAGGTCGTCGCGGTAGCGACCCTCGGTGACCATCACCTCGAGGTCCCGGTTGGTCGCCGCGATCACCCGCACGTTCACCGAGATGGTCTGGGTGCCGCCGACCCGCTCGAAGGTCCGCTCCTGGAGCACGCGCAGCAGCTTCACCTGGGTCTGCGGCGGCATCTCGCCGATCTCGTCGAGGAAGAGGGTGCCGCCGTCGGCGAGCTCGAAGCGACCGGCCTTGCGGCCGATGGCGCCGGTGAAGCTGCCCTTCTCGTGACCGAAGAGCTCGGACTCGAGGAGGGTGTCGGGCAGCGCCGCGCAGTTCACGGCGATGAAGGGGCCGTTCGTCCGGGGCGAGAGGGAGTGGAGGGCGCGGGCGATCAGCTCCTTGCCGGTGCCGCTCTCGCCGGTGATCAGCACGCTGGCCCGCGAGGGCGCGGCCCGGGAGATGAGGCGGTAGACCTCCTTCATCTCCACGCTGGCGCCGACCATGCCCGGGATCCCCTCCCGGGCGGTGATCTGCTCGCGCAGGCGCTTGGCCTCGATGGCCACCGAGCGGTTGCGCAGCTCGCGCTCGATCTTCAGCTCGAGCTCGTCGGGGTTGAGCGGCTTGACCAGGTAGTCCTCGGCGCCGCGGCGCATGGCCTCGACCGCGCTCTCGACGGAGGAGAAGGCGGTGGTGACGATGCAGAGAGACTCGGGGACCCGCGCCTTGATCCGCGGGATCAGATCCAGCCCGCTCATCCCCGGCAGCTTCACGTCGATCAGGAAGACCTCGGCCGGGAAGCTCTCGATCGCCTCGAGGGCCTCCTCGGCGCTCTCGACCCCGAGGGCCTCGAAGCCGTCCGCCGTGAGCAGGCTGACGAGCGCCGAGCGGGCGTTGGCCTCGTCCTCGACGACGAGCACCCGCGCCTCATGCGTTCCCTGATGATCGGTGCGTGAGTCCAGCGACATGCCGTCCCTTCCCCGCTCGAAGAATCGGTCCTGTGCGGCCATGGTGCTCCCCTGGAAGGTTAAGCGCAAGAATTGCTGCATCCTTTGTGCCGATATCGCGCCGTGTCGCGGTTGCCATGTAACACGACGTTATTCGTGCGATTTTCAGAACCGTCCCACGTGATCACCGGGTAAACACTCACGCAGGAATTTCCAGATACCCGGGGGGGCAGGCATCGGTTGCGTGACCTGGGGGATCTCACGCCCTTTTGGCCCGGAAGAGGTGTGGGCGAGGCGGGACGGCGGGAGTAAGGTCCGTCCTCGTGACCGACTCCGCCTTCCTGACCCGCCTGATGGCCCAGACCGGCTTCACCCAGGAGGACGCTGACCACCTCTCGAGGCTGCTGCCGGCGGTGGAGCCCCGGGCCCGGGAGCTGGCCGACCGCTTCTACGGCCGGATCGTGGCCGACCAGGAGGCCTTCGCCACCCTCGGGGGCAGCGAGGCCCGGGCCGAGCGCCTCAAGGTGACCATGGTCCGGTGGATCGTCTCCGGCCTCTCGGGCCCCCACGACCTCTCCTGGCTCGAGGCGCGGGCCCGGATCGGCCGGGTCCACGTGCAGATCGAGCTTCCCCAGCACCTGATGGTCACGGCCATGAACGGGCTGCGCCAGGATCTGCGGGAGATCCTGGAGGAGACCCTCGCCGGGGCCGGCGAGGCGCGGCTCGCCACCTCCCGGGCCCTCGACCGCCTCCTCGACCTCGAGCTGGCGATCATGCTCGACACCTACCGCGAGGACAGCCTCTCCCGGCTGGCCCGGCACGAGCGCCTGGCGACCATCGGCGAGCTCGCCGCCAGCATCGCCCACGACCTGCGCAACCCCCTGGGGGTGATCGAGTCCTCCCTCTTCCTCCTCCGGCGCAAGGTCAGCGAGGAGGACGGGGCCAGCCGGCACCTGCAGAAGATCCACCGGCAGGTCGAGCGCTGCAACCGCATCATCACCGACCTCCTCGACCTGGTGCGCGGCCGCGAGCCCACCCTGGGCCCGGTGGAGCTCGAGGCCTTCTTCGCGGGGGTCCTCGAGCAGTCCGAGCTGCCGGAGAACCTCGAGGTGAAGCTGGAGATCGAGCCCGGCGCGAGCCTCGTCTGCGACGAGAGCCTGGCGACCCAGGCCCTCTGCAACCTGGTGGCGAACGCCCGCCAGGCCATCGGCCGGGCGAAGGGGACCATCGTCCTCTCGGCCCACGCCGGGGAGGAGGGCTGTGAGCTGCGGGTCAGCGACGACGGCCCCGGCTTCCCTCCCGAGCTGCTGACCCAGGCCTTCGAGCCCCTGGTCACCGGCCGCAGCAGCGGCGTCGGCCTCGGCCTGGCCATCGCCCGCGGGATCGTCGAGCGCCACGGGGGGCACGCCCGGGCCCTCAACGGGGAGGAAGGCGGCGCGAGCGTCCGCCTCTTCTTCCCCCGGGAGGGGGCCGCCGCGGGCCAGGAAGGGGGCCGGCCGTGATCGTCGGTGCCCGGGTCCTCATCGTGGACGACAACAAGGACCTCGCCGAGAACCTGGCCGAGATCCTGGGCGATCTGGGCTACCGGGCCGAGGTGGCCCTCGACGGCTCCCGGGCCCTGGCCCGGCTGGCCGAGGACTGCTTCTCCCTGGTGATCACCGACCTGAAGATGCCCGGCCTCGACGGGGTACAGGTGCTCGAGCGGGTACGCGCCCACTGGCCGGAGCTGCCGGTGATCCTGATGACCGCCTACGCCCAGGAGGACCTCCTGGCCCGGGCGGCCGAGGGCGAGGCCGCCGCGAACGCGATCTTCTCCAAGCCCCTGGACCTCGATGACCTGCTGGAGTCGGTGGCCCAGCTCTGCCCCCCCGACCGCCCGGTGCTGCTGGTGGAGGACGACGACGACCTGCGGGAGACCCTGGTCGAGGCCCTCTCCCGCACCTGCCCGGTGGAGATCTTCAGCTGCGCCGACGGGGCCGAGGCCCGGCGGACCAGCGAGGGCCGGGCCTTCTCGGTGGCCCTCCTCGACCTGCGCCTGCCCGACGAGGACGGCCTCGACCTGGGCACCTGGCTCCTCGCGCAGCAGGGCGAGGGGCAGCTGCAGGTGGTCTACATCACCGGCCACCGGGGGGACTTCGACGCGGCGCTCCAGGAGGTGCTCGCCTCGCCGGCGGTCCACCTCCTGGAGAAGCCCTTCCCGCCCGAGCGGCTGCTGGCGGTGATCGAGGAGATCCTCTAGATGGCGCTCTCGGAATCTCGCATCCTGATGATCGACGACCACATCGATCTCGCCGAGGACCTCATGGAGATCCTCGAGGGGGTCGGCGCCACCGTCGCCCACGCCCGCACCGGGGCCGAGGCCCTCGAGCTGGCGAGGACCCCCTTCGACGTCGCGCTCCTCGACGTGAAGCTCCCGGACGCGACCGGCCTGGAGCTCCTGCCCAAGCTGCGGGCGGCCGGCGACGGCCTGGCCGAGATCCTCCTGGTCACCGGGCACGCCTCCATCGAGGACGCCATCGAGGCGGTGAAGGCCGGGGCCTACGCCTACGTCCTCAAGCCCTTCAACCCCGACGAGCTGCTGGTCGACGTCGAGCGCGCCCTGCGGCAGGTCCGCAGCACCCGCGAGGCCGAGACCCTCCGCCAGACCCTCGGCGAGCGCGAGGCCCGCCTGCGGATCCTGGTCAAGACGGTGCAGGCCCTGCTCATCGAGATGGATCCCGAGGGGGTGATCCTCCAGGCGAACCCCGCCGCCTGCCACGCGGTGGGGATCACCAGCGGCGATCTCCTCGGCCGCAACTGGATCGAGGAGTTCATCCCCGAGAAGGAGTGGCGCGAGGCCATCGGCCTCCTGCGGCGGGTCGCCGGCGAGGGCGCCGAGATCCACCGCGAGAGCCGCATCGTGAGCTCCGCCGGCGGGCGGACCCGCGAGCGCTGGGTCAGCTGGACCCTCTCCCGCCTCCACGAGGAGGACGCCGAGCCCGGTCAGGGCGTGCGGATCTACGCCTCCGGCATCGAGACCACCGAGGTGAAGCGCCTGGAGCGGCGCTCGCGGGTCACCGAGAAGCTCGCCGCGGTGGGCACCCTGGCGGCCGGCCTGGCCCACGAGATCCGCAACCCGCTGAACGCCGCGACCCTGCAGCTGCGCCTGCTCGAGCGAGGGCTGCGGCGCCTGGACGAGGCCGCCGAGCCCCTCACCGAGCCCCTGGGGCTGGTGCAGGACGAGCTGGGCCGCCTCTCCCGGCTGCTCCACGAGTTCCTCACCTTCGCCCGGCCCGGCGAGCTGCAGACGATGAGGGTCGAGCTGGGCTCGGTGGCCACCAAGGTCGTCGGCCTGGAGGGCCCGGCCGCCGAGGAGGCCGGGGTCACGGTGAACCTCCAGCTGCCGAAGGGGCCGCTCGAGATCGAGGCCGATCGGGAGAAGGTCTACCAGATCCTCTTCAACCTGGTGCACAACGCCGTCGAGGCGATGCGCGGCGAGGGCGGGCAGGTCGAGGTGATCCTCGAGGAGGCCGAGGGAGGCGCGCGGCTGCGGGTGAACGACAACGGCCCGGGCATCCCGGAAGAGAACCTGAGCCGGATCTTCGAGCCCTTCTTCTCCACCAAGCCGGGCGGCACCGGCCTGGGCATGGCCATCGTCCACAGCCTGGTGAGCGTCCACGGCGGGACCATCGAGGTCCACAGCCAGGGCGAGGGCACCCAGGTCGAGGTCTTCCTCCCCGAGACACCGCCGACGGTCGCCGGCGCCAACTAGGTGCCCAACTAGGTGCCAGGCACTTGGCAGATCGGCGGACGACGGAAGAAAAACGCCCGTCCGCTCGAGAGCGGACGGGCGAGCAGGTTCCTTCACAACGGCGCTTATGGAAACCTTCACCCCGATCCGCTTGGTGGGGGCCTTGCCGGTCAAAGGGAAGGTGCTGGATCCTGGCCGTCGGGGAGCGTGAAGAACCCCGCTGGTACGTATTCAGCTCCCAGACATAGCAAGAAGCGATCCACGCTTTTTTCGCACCCCTCCGACCGATCTATCCATCTGAAATCATTGAATAATCAAGATCTCGACCGATCCGCTCGGAGAAAACTCTGCGTCGCCCCGCCAACCGCACGCAGCAGGTGCACCAAGTGGGCGATATCACCCGAGTTTTTCCCACTCCACGTAAAGAAGCGCTAACGAGGCCTCGGTCTTTTCGCGTTCCCGGCTGACCTCGCCGAGGCGGCCGGGGTCGGCGTGGATGCCGGGGTCGCAGAGGAGCTCGTCGAGCTCGGCCATCCTCGCCTCGGCCGCCTCGATCTTCTCCTGCACCTCCTCGAGCGCCCGGGTCCTCCGGCGCTCCTCCCGCTCGGCGGCCTTGCGCTCCTCCTTCTCCTGCTCCCGGCGGGCGATCCGCTCCCGCTTCTCGCTGGCCCGGTCCCCGGCCTCCCCTGCGGGCGCCGCCGCCGCGCCGCCCTCCTCGGCCCGCAGCCCGGCCGCGACCTCCTGCTCCCGCTTCCAGAGGTAGTCGTCGTAGTCGCCGGGGTAGCGGGCGATCTCTCCCCCCGGCCACACCTCCACCACCTGGGTGCAGACCCGGTTCACGAAGTAGCGATCGTGGGAGATGCAGATCAGCGCGCCGTCGTAGTCGGCGAGCGCCTGCTCGAGGACCTCCCGGCTGCGCAGGTCGAGGTGGCTGGTGGGCTCGTCGAAGAGAAGACAGTTCACGGGCCGGGTGAGGATCGCCGCCAGGGCCAGGCGCGCCTTCTCCCCCCCCGAGAGCACCCGGATGGGCTTGTCGACGTCGTCCCCCCGGAAGAGGAAGGCGCCGAGGGAGGAGCGCACCCGGGTCTCGTTCTCCTGGGGCATCAGGCCCCAGAGGTACTCGAGCACGGTGCGGTCGACGGGCAGGGCCTCGGCCTGGTGCTGGGCGTAGGCGTGGAGCTGGACGTTGTGGCCGACGATCCGCGACCCGCCCTCGTAGCCGAGCTCGCCGGCGAGGATCTTCAGGAGGGTGCTCTTGCCGGCGCCGTTCACCCCCACCAGGGCGATCCGCTCGCCCCGGCGCAGGACGAAGTCGAGGCTCTCGTAGACCACCTTCTCGCCGTAGGCCTTCCGCAACCCCTCGACCTTCAGCACCTCGGCGCCGGTCCGGGAGGCCTCCGGGAGGCGGAAGACCATGTCGGAGACCTCGGACTCCGGCAGGGGCTCGATGGGCTCGGCCTCCAGCTTCTCGATGGCCTTGAGCTTGCTCTGCGCCTGCCGGGCCTTGGTGGCCTTGGCCCGGAAGCGCTCCACGAAGCGCATGCTCTCGGCGACCTTCCGCTGCCGCTTGGCGTGCTGCCGCTGGGCGTGCTCGTCCCGCTCGGCCTTCACCTCGAGGTAGCGCTGGTAGTTGCCGGGCACGGCCAGCAGGCCGGCCGAGCCCAGCTGGGCGATCGTCGTCACCCGCCGGTCGAGGAAGTAGCGATCGTGGCTCACCACCATCCAGGTGCCCGGGTACTCGGCGAGGAAGGCCTCGAGCCACTGCAGGCTCTCGAGGTCGAGGTGGTTGGTGGGCTCGTCCAGCAGCAGCAGGTCGGGCGCCGAGAGCAGCAGCCGGGCGAGGTGCACCCGCATCATCCAGCCACCGGAGAGCTCGGTGAGCGCCTTCTCCATCTCCTCCTCGGCGAAGCCCAGCCCCCGGAGGATGCGGCGGGCACGGGCCTCGAGGGTGTAGCCGCCGAGGGCCTCGAGGCGCTCGTGGAGGTGCGCCTGCTCTCCGATCAGCTCGTCGAGGGTGGTGCCCTCCTCGCCGCCCGCCGTCAGCGCCTCGGCGATGGCCGCGAGGCGCGCCTCGATGTGGGGGACCTCACCGCCACCGGAGAGGGTCTCCTCGAGGACCGTCCCCCTTCCGGCCCGGTCGATCTCCTGGGGCAGGTAGCCCACCGAGAAGCCCTTCGGCCGGATCACCCGGCCGGCGTCGGCCTCCTCCTCCCCGGCGAGGATCTTCAGGAAGGTGCTCTTCCCCGAGCCGTTGGCGCCCACCAGGCCGATCCGGCCCTGGACGGGCACGGTCCAGCTCACCTGCGAGAAGAGCGTCCGATCCGCGAAACCCTTCGCGATCGCGTCGAGAGCGAGCATCGAGCAAGAAGCGTCGTCCGGGGTCCGATCCCGTCAGCCCATCAGGGACTGCAGGGCCTCGAAGAGACCGTCCGGAGTGTGGAAGCGGAAGTGATAGCGGGAGAAGGAGACGATGGTCCGATCCTTCACCTCGATCCGCTCCAGCTGGGTGAGGCGGTTGCCGTTGACGAAGGTGCCGTTGGTCGAGCCCGGGTCGGTGATGAAGTAGCGATCGCCGGTCTCGCTCCAGGTGAAGTAGGCGTGGAACTTCGAGATCTTCGCGTAGGGCAGGACGATGTCGTTGTTGCGGGTCCGGCCGATGCAGATCCGGTGCTCGAAGAGCGTGCCCTCGCGCTTCTCGAGCGGCAGCACCCGCAGGTCGGGGTGCGTCACCAGGTCGGTGGCGATCTCCAGGCGGGTCGCGCCGGGATCGGTCAGGTCGGTGCGGAAGCCCGGCGGCTCCGGCATCCCCTCCGGCCGGTGCAAGAGCACGGGGTGGGGGAAGCGCGCGAGGAACCCCGCCCGGTCGAGCTCGCCGACCTCCTCGAAATAGCTACCCAGCGTCTTCATCGATGAACCTGGGGGGAAGATAGACCGGGTCGGGCCCGAGGCGAAGTGCCGGTGATCACAGATCAAAGAACCCCTCGAGAGGCCATATTCGAGCCCTGGCGGCCGGGGGCGTGGCATGATGGGCAGCCGAGGATCAGACTCTCCCCGGGACGGGACCCGGTGAGCGGCCGGTCGGGAAAGCTGGACTGAAGGTGGCGGATCTCTAGGATGGGCGCGTGAGCACGAAGGGACGCATTCTCCTCGTCGACGACGAGAAGGCGCTGCTCGACATCCTGCAGGCGCTCCTGGAGTCCGCGGGCTTCGAGGTGACCGCCTGCTCCGACGGCGCCACGGCGCTGGAGCTCTTCGAGGCGGACCCGACCGACGCCATCTTCACCGACCTGACCATGCCCTCCATGGACGGGGTCGAGCTGATCCAGCGCATCCGCCGGATCGACCTCGACGTTCCGATCGTGCTGGTGACCGCCGCCCCGACGATGGAGTCGGCGATCCAGGCCGTCGAGTACGGCGCCATGCGCTACCTGCTCAAGCCGGTGCGGCAGGCCCTCCTGATCGAGGCGGCCGAGAAGGCCGTGCGCCTGCGGCAGATGGCCCGCCTCAAGCGGGAGGCCCTCCAGATGATGGGGGTGCTCGGCAAGGGCATCGGCGACCAGGCCGGGCTCATCGCCGTCTTCGAGAGCGCCCTCGACGCGCTCTTCTTCCACTACCAGCCGATCGTCCGCTGGTCCTCCCGGGAGGTCTTCGGCTGGGAGGCGCTGGTCCGCAGCAGCGAGGAGAAGATGCCCCACCCCGGCGCGCTCTTCGAGGCGGCCGAGCGCCTCTCCCGGGTCCTCGAGCTGACCCGCCGCATCCGCGCGATCGCCCCGGTCCCCTTCGCCGAGAAGGAGGACCTGCTCTTCGTGAACCTCCACGTGAAGGACCTGGAGGACGAGGAGCTCTTCCGGAAGGACTCGGCCCTGGCGAAGATCGCCGGGCGGGTGGTGCTGGAGATCACCGAGCGCCACTCCCTCGACGGCATCCCCGATCTGCGCGGCAAGATCCGCCGCCTGCGCGAGCTGGGCTTCCGCATCGCCGTCGACGACCTGGGCGCGGGCTACGCCGGCCTCAACTCCTTCTCGATCCTCGAGCCCGACGTGGTGAAGCTCGACATGGCGCTGGTGCGCGACGTCCACCCCCACCCCACCAAGCAGCGGCTCGTGGGCTCGATGACCCAGCTCTGCTCGGACCTGGGGATGCAGATCATCGCCGAGGGCATCGAGTGCGCCGAGGAGCGCGACACCCTGGCCGAGCTGGGCTGCGATCTCTTCCAGGGCTTCTTCTTCGCCCGGCCGGCGGTGCCCTTCCCCGAGGTGAAGCTCTAGTCAGGCGCGCTGGCGCTCCACCGAGCGCAGCACGGCCTCGGCGGTCGCCGGCAGGGCCAGCTCGACCTCGCGGCCGGCGGGCCCGAAGGCCTGCACCGCCGCGCGCAGGGCGCCGACCACCGAGAGGGCCAGCATCAAGGGGGGCTCGCCCACGGCCTTCGAGCCGTGGATCACGTCCGGCTGCGAGGCGCGCTCGAGCAGCTTCACCTCGAAGTGCTCGGGCATGTCCCCCGCGGCGGGGATCTTGTAGGTCGAGGGCCCCAGGGTGGCGAGGCGGCCGCCCTCCTCCCAGTAGAGCTCCTCGGTGGTGAGCCAGCCCATCCCCTGGACGAAGCCGCCCTCGATCTGGCCGAGGTCGAGGGTGGGGATGAGCGAGTTGCCCGTGTCGTGGAGGATGTCCACCCGCTTCACGCGGTACTCGCCGGTGAGGCCGCTCACCTCCACCTCGGTGATCGCGCCGCCGAAGGCGAAGTAGTGCGCCGGGCGGCCGGTCCCGGTGGACCAGTCGAAGGCGATGTCGGGGGTGGCGTAGTAGCCGGTGGCCGAGAGGGAGACCCGCTGCAGGTAGGCCGCCTGGGCCACCTCGGCGAAGCTCACCTTCCGGTCGGGCTCGCCGGCCACGAGGGCGTCGCCACCAGCGAAGCGCACCTCGCCCTCCTGGCCGGCGGGCAGGCCGAGCAGGCCCGCCGCGACCGGGCGCAGGCGGGAGCGCAGCCGCTCGCAGGCCTCGCGCACGGCCTGGCCGTTCATGTCCGAGCCGCTCGAGGCGGCGGTGGGCGAGGTGTTGGGCACCTTGTCGGTGGCGGTGGGCATCACCCGCACCGCCTCGGCCGGCAGGCCCAGCTCGTGGGCGCAGATCGCCCGCATCTTCGCGTGGAGGCCCTGCCCCATCTCGGTGCCGCCGTGGTTCAGCTGCACCGAGCCGTCGGCGTAGATCAGCACCAGGGCGCCGGCCTGGTTGAGGAAGCTGGTGGTGAAGGAGATGCCGAAGCGCACCGGCGAGAAGGCCAGGCCCCGCTTGAGCCAGCGGCTCTTCTGGTTGAAGGCCTCGACGCGCTCGCGCCGCTCCTCGTATCCGGCGGAGGCCGAGAGCTCTCGCCAGATCCGCGGCAGGCGATCGTCGACCTCCTGCCCCCAGACCGTGGTGCCGCCGGTGACGCCGTAGAGGTTGGCGGCGCGCAGGCCGGCCGCGTCGACCCCGCGGCGCTCGGCCAGGCGGGAGAGGATCTCCTCGATGACCACCATCCCCTGCGGGCCTCCGAAGCCGCGGAAGGCGGTGTTGGAGACCGTGTCCAGGCGCACGGCCCAGCCCTGGTAGCGGGCGTTGGGCACGAAGTAGGCGTTGTCGAGGTGGAAGAGGCAGCGCTGGAGGATGGCGATCGAGAGGTCGAGGCTGAAGCCGGCGACGGCGTAGCTCTTCACCTCGAGGGCCTGGATCCGCCCCTCGGCGTCGAAGCCCGCCCGGTACTCCGAGCGCCAGGGGTGGCGCTTGCCGGTGACCCGGATGTCGGTCTCGCGATCGAAGCGGATGCGCACCGGGCGGCCGGTGGCGTGGGCGCCGAGGACGGCCAGGCCCACCGGGTAGTTGCCCTGGCTCTCCTTGCCGCCGAAGGCCCCGCCCATGCGGGGGCTCTCCACCACGATCTGCGAGCGGGGCACGCCGAGGATCTCCGCGGCCTTGGCCTGGCACTCGCTGGGGTGCTGGGTCGAGGCGCTGACGAAGTAGGTCTGCCCCTCCCCGGGCACGCAGCGGGCGGCGTGGGTCTCGAGGTAGAGGTGCTCCTGCCCCGGGCTCTCGACGACCCCCTCGAGGACCTCGGCGGCGCCGGCGAGGGCGGCGTCGACGTCGCCCCGCTCGAGCTTCAGCGGACCTCCGAGGAAGTCATCCTTCTCGATGGCGGCGACGAGATCCAGCGAGGGCTCGAGCACCTCGTAGTCGATCCTCACCTGGGCCGCGGCGACGCGGGCCTGCTCGAAGCTCTCGGCGAGCACCAGCGCGACCATCTGGCCGACGTAGTGCACCTCCTCGTCGGCCAGGAGCGGCTCGTCGTGGGCGATGGGCCCGGCCTGGTTGAGCCCCGGCACGTCGGCGCCGAAGAGCACGGCGTGCACCCCGGGCAGGGCCCGGGCGGCCCCGGCGTCCGTGCCGGTGATCCGCGCGTGGGCGTGGGGCGAGACGACCGGGTAGCCGTGGAGCTCGCCGGGCAGCAGGGGCTGGTCGTCGACGTAGGTGGCCGTCCCCCGCACGTGGAGCTCGGCGCTGTCGTGGAGGCCCGGGCGATGGAGGGGCGTGGCGCGGTCCTTCTTCATCACTTCACCTGCACCGTGGCGGTGGGCCGATCGGGGAGCCGGGGGACCTTGGTCTCCCGGGTCTCGTCGAAGAAGCCGAGCAGGAGGTTGCGGGCCACCGTCCGGCGGTACCAGGCCGAGCCGCGCACGTCGTCGATGGGCGTGAAGTCCTCGTCGAGGGCCGCCGCCGCCGCGGCCACGCGCTCGTAGCTCCAGGGCTCGCCGCGCAGCAGGCCTTCCGCCCGGGGCGCCCGGGCCGGGGTCGCCGCCATCCCGCCGAAGGCCAGGCGCACCTCGGTGACCCGCTCCTCCGGATCGAGGTCGACGAAGAAGCAGGCCGAGACCGTGGCGATGTCCAGCTGCCGGCGCTTGCTCACCTTGTAGGCCGCGCGCAGGCTGCGGGGAGAGGGCCGGGGGATCTCCACCGCGGCGAGGACCTCCCCGCGCTGCAGGGCGGTCGTCCGGTAGGCCGGCCAGAACTCGGCGGCCGGGATGCGCCGCTCGCCGTGGCGGGAGCGCGCGATCATCGTGGCGTCGAGGGCCAGGAGCACCGGCGGCGTGTCGCCGACCGGGGAGGCGTTGCAGACGTTCCCCCCGAGGGTGCCGCGGTGCTTGATCTGCCGCGACCCGAAGAAGCGCAGCATCCGCGCCAGCGTGGGCAGCGCCTCCCTCGCGAAGACCTCGACGTCGGCGAGCGGGACGGTCGACCCGATGCGGTGGCCGCCCTCGATGGGGACGATGCGCCGGAAGGGCGGGATCGCCTCCACCGAGACCAGGCAGGGGTGGTGCTTCCCGCCCTTGGTGACCTCGAGGCCGAGGTCGGTGCCGCCGCAGACGATGCGGGCGTCGGGGTTGGTGTCGAGGGCGTCGTAGAGCCCGTCGTAGTCGACGGGCCGGAAGAAGCGCTGGTTCTCGCCGGCGCGGTAGCTGAACGCGGCGGCCGCCTCGGCCTCCTCGGAGAGGCGCTCGCGGAAGCGATCGTCGGGGCGGCTGCCGGCCACCCGGGCGAGGGCCTCGTGCAGGGGGCGGTAGCCGGTGCAGCGGCAGAGGTTGCCCGAGAGCTGATCGTCGCGCCGCGCGTCCGAGTCGAGGTCCTCCCGGTAGGTGGCCTCGAAGAGGGAGAGGGCGAAGCCCGGCGTGCAGTAGCCGCACTGGGAGCCGGCCCCGTCCCGGATGGCGGCCTGCGCCGGGTGCAGCCCGCCGTCGGCGCCGGCGAGCCCCTCGACCGTGTAGATCCGCCGGCCGTGCACCATCGGCAGCAGCAGCAGGCAGGAGCAGACGGTGCGGTAGCCGGGGCCGCCGCTCATCTCGGGATCGAGGAGGGCCACCGAGCAGGCGCCGCAGTCGCCCTCGGCGCAGCCCTCCTTGGTGCCCGGCAGCCCGGCGTGCTCGCGCAGGTAACCCAGGAGGGTGGTGGTCGGCGGCAGGTCGTCGATCTCCACCCGGCGATCGTTCAGATAGAAGGTCAGCTTCTCCATGATGGCCTCGTCTCGAAGGAAGAGAAGTACCGGGAAGGCCGCCGCCAGAGAAGGGAGTCAGTAGCTCCAGGGTCCCGGGAGGAGCACCAGCAGGTCGCAGTCGCGCTGACCGGCGGCGTCCTCCCCCAGGCGCAGGAGGCTCGGATCCGCCTCGAGGGCGCCCGCGAGCCGCACCTCCCGCACGACGCCCTGGTCGACGCGAAGCCAGGCCCGATCCCGCTCCCAGGAGAGCGCCAGGCGGTGCTCGGCGTCCTCGGCGGGCGCCGCGCCCTCGAGGGAGGTGGCCTGCGGCGCGCCCCCGAGCGTCCCCTCCAGCACGAGATCACTGCCCCGCTGGACGACCCGCAGGACGTCGTCGGTGCCCCCCCAGACCTCGAGGAGGGTGCAGGCCGCCTCCCGGCCTGCGAGCGGGGTGCCGAGGACCGGGCCGCGGCGGTAGACCGAGACCACCGAGCCCTGCCGCGCCGAGAGAGCCACCGGGACCCCGAGCCGGTCGTCGCCGTCGAGGCGGACGAAGCCGCCCTGATGGGAGCCCGCCACCGTGGCCGGGAAGAGCTCGAGGGGCACCGCCGCCAGCGGGAGGAAGTAGGCGTCGTCCACCACCAGCTCGGCGTCGCTCATGTGCTCGGGCGCGCCCCAGCGGACGATGTCGTTGTGGGCGTTGAGGGTCGAGTCCTGCCACCGGCGGCCGACGCCGGCGACGTGCACCCACCCATCGCTCGGCTCCCTCACCCTCACCGAGAACTTCTGCCCCTCGCTCACCGGCCGGGTGAGGGAGAAGAGGCTGCCGTTGGTGATGCTGATCCCGGGGGACTGGCCGCCGACCCAGCGGAAGAAGCCGCCGGCGGCGTAGTAGCCCTCCTGCACCTGCCCGGGGGGCGTCTGCCGCAGGTGGGCGAAGCCGCCCCGGCCGGTGCCGCTGAAGTCGGCGAGGTAGCGCAGGGCGCTCTGGCCGGAGTGGACCTCGGCGGTCTCCCGGAGGGCCTCGACGGCGACCTCGTCGATCTCGTGCTGCCACCCCTCCGGCTGCCAGGGGTCACCCACCCCCCGCTCGAGGGAGGGGTTGATCAGCAGGTTCTTCTGGACCTCGATGACGTGACAGCCCATCGAGCCGATCCCGTCGCCCACCCCGAGGTGGAGGCGCACCTCGCCGGTGCCCGCGGGCACGTCACCGGTGAAGAGCAGCACCTCGGGCGCGTCGGCCGTCGCCCCTCCGGACAGCCCCACCCCCTCGATCGAGGCGATGCCCACGCCGTCGGCGGCGACCTCCAGCCGGGGCTGGCCGGTGCTGCCCTCGCGGATCCAGCAGAGGGCCCGCACCACGAAGGACTCCCCGGCCTGCAGGGGCAGGCCGTGGGAGAGGCCCTGGCCGGGCTGAGCGACGGTGAGGGTGAGGCCGAGGCCCAGGCGGCGCTCGGCCGGCGGCAGGAAGCTCGCGCCGGCGTCGATGACGAAGCCCTGGATCCCGGAGCCGAAGGAGAAGAGGCCGTGGCCGGCGAGGAGGTCCTCGCCCAGGGGGTGCGCGTAGGCCTCGCCCTCCTGGCCGAGGCGGCCGGGGCGCTGGCGGGTGGGCAGCGCGAAGAGCAGATCCCAGCTGCCGGTCACCGAGGCCGGATCCCGGCCGGCCTGGATCGCCGCGAGCTCGTCGCCGTGGCCCAGGTCCAGCCCCTCGCCGGTGCTCCCGTCGTGGAGGGGCCGCCGGTAGACGTGGAGCCCCTCGATCCGGGCCCGCGCCGGGGAGGGCTGCTGCTCGCTGGCGACGCCCAGCAGCTGCACCGGACCGGGGAGGTCGATGTCGACGAGGTTCGAGGTGGTGACCCGCTGCCGCACGGCGCCGAGGTCGGCGACGAAGTCGGTGGTGCCGGAGGTGTAGGCCGCGCCCCAGCGCAGCACGAGGAGGCGGGTCTCCCCGGCGCTCCAGCCCGAGGCGAGGCCGGTGAACTCGACGGGCACGCCGCTGCGCCGCTCGAGGCGCAGGGTGCCGTCGGGCAGCACCCTCACCCCGAGGCCGGCCACGCTCATCAGCCCGGCGCCGCCGGGAGGGAGCTCGGCCGTCGACCACTCGGGGGTGATCCAGGCCAGCACCGTGCCCCGCGAGAGGTCCAGGCGCTCGTGGAGGGTGTCGCCCAGCCGCGCACCGGCGGTCCAGGAGATCCGATCCTGGCTCTCGAGCTCGATGCTGCGCGGGTCGCCCTGGAGCAGCGGGGCGTGCTCGAAGACGCCCGGGAGGGGGCGCGCGCCGAGGCCGGGATCGAAGTCCAGCTGCGCCGGGCAGGTGTTGCGCGGCTCGGCGCAGAAGGGCAGCTCCACGCAGAGCCCCTCGGGGATGCACTGCCAGAGCGACCCGGGGCGATCGGCCGCGAAGCGCTCCTCGCAGTCGCGGGTGTGGTCGCAGTCCACCCGCTTGCCGTCGAGGGTCGGCGCCGGGCAGGCGGAGAGGAGGAGGAGCAGGCTCAGCCCCCCGACGAGCCCCCTTCTGTGTGACCCTCCCATCGCCGCGCCGGACTCTATCACGGCCAAAAGGGGCGGGCTCGCGGCTTTGCCCCCTCCGGAGCCCTCGTGCGAGACTGCCGCCATGAGAAGGTCTGGTCCGGGGATGGTGGTGGTGCTGACGGCCCTCGCGGGTCTCACCCTGGGGGGGTGCCAGGAGACCTGCCCCGACGACGGAATGCTCAAGGGGGAGGCGCCCCCGAAGGGGACCGAGGTCTGGTGCGAGATCGTCGGGAGCGAGGGCGAGAACCTGCGCCACGGGGAGCGCAAGGTCTGGTGGGAGACCGGCAAGCTCAAGCTCCACGAGCGCTACGCGCGCGGGAAGCTCCACGGCCGGCAGCTGACCTACCACGAGAACGGCAAGGTCTTCCGGGACGAGAGCTTCGCGGAGGGGGTCAAGCACGGGCCCTCGAAGACCTTCTTCGAGAACGGCGCGCCCTGGCGGGCCGGTGAGTTCGCGCAGGGCAAGCGGCAGGGCAAGTGGGTCGAGCACGCCCTCGGCGGCGCCAAGGCCCACGAGGGGGAGTTCGCCGCCGACAAGCGCACGGGCCACTGGATCTTCTACTCGCAGACCGGCGTCCCCGAGAAGGAAGTTCAATACGAGGAGGGCCGCCTCCACGGCCCCTGGTGGACGTGGCACCCCGTCGGCCAGAAGGCCATCACCGGCACCTACGTCGACGGGAAGCGCGACGGCGTCGAGCTCCACTTCGACAAGAGCGGCAACGAGATCGAGCGCATCACCTGGAAGGCCGGCAAGCGGGTGGGCGGCTAGACCTAGCCCAGCTCCTGGGCCGGGCCGGGCTTGCCGAAGAGGAAGCCCTGCAGGCGATCGCAGCCCTGGTCCGCCAGCATCCGGCGCTGCCCCTCGGTCTCGACCCCCTCGCCCACCACCTTCATGCCCAGGCCGTGGGCCAGGGCGATGACCGCGCCGGCGATGGCGTCGCCGTGCTCCTCCCGGTCGATGTCCTTCACGAAGGAGCGATCGATCTTCACCACGTCGGCGGGGAAGGTCTTCAGGTAGGAGAGCGAGGAGTAGCCGGTGCCGAAGTCGTCGATGGCCAGCGAGCAGCCCAGCTCCTTGAGCGCCGTCAGCCGGGAGATCGCCCGGTCCACCTGCTCGACCATCACGCTCTCGGTCACCTCGAACTCGAAGCGCTCGGGCGCGACCCCGTGCCGGTCGAAGGTCTGGGCGACGTAGTCGAGGAGATCGGACTCGCCCAGCTGGGTCGCCGAGAGGTTCACGGCGATCTTCCAGGGCGGCAGCGCCGCGGCGCTCCAGCGCGCGCACTGGCTCGCGACGGTGTCGATCACCCAGCGCCCGATCGGCCGGATCAGGCCCGTGGCCTCGGCGACGGGGATGAAGCGGACCGGAGAGATGGGGCCATCGGTGGGGTGGAACCAGCGCAGGAGGGCCTCGCAGGCGACCAGCTCGCTGGTCTTCGCGTCGAAGATCGGCTGGTAGTGGACGGCGAGCTCGCCCCGCTCCAGCGCCCGGTGCAGATCCGAGCCCAGCTTCAGGCGCGCCTGGCGGCTGTGCTCGAGATCCACGCTGTAGAACATCCAGGGGCGGCCCTCGTCCTTGGCCCGGGTCATCGCCGCGGCGGCGCAGCGCACCAGCGCCTCGGGGTGGGTCTCGTCGTCGGGGCAGAGGCCCACGCCGATGCGGGTGGAGAGGAAGATCTCCTGCCCGGGGAGCTGGATCGCCTCTCCCACCGCCCGGGAGATCTTCTGGGCCACCACCGCCGCGGCGCCGCGCTGCTGGACGTCCCGCAGGAGCACCACGAACTCGTCGCCGCCGAGGCGGGCGACCAGATCCTCGCGGCGCACCGTCTCCGAGAGCCGCTCGCCCACGATCCGCAGCACCCGGTCCCCCAGCCCGTAGCCGAAGGCCTCGTTGACGAGGTGGAAGTCGTCGATGCCCAGGAAGAGCACCGCCACCGCGTCGTCGGTGCCGGCGATGCGGTGCACGGCGTCGTCGAGCTGCTCCTGGAAGACGCCCCGGTTGGGCAGGTCGGTGAGGCGATCGTAGGAGTGGGCGAAGGCCAGGTCCTCCTCGAGGCCCTTGCGCTTGGTGATGTCGGCGAAGTCGGCCGTGTAGAAGCAGACCGCGCCCTCCTCCCGCACCGCCGAGAGGGTCACCACCGCCGGATAGATCCGGCCGTCGTCGGCCTTCATCCAGACCTCGCCGGTCCAGCGGCCCTCCTCCCTCAGGGTGGCCTCGACCTTCTCGAAGAAGGCGGGCGCCTGGCGCTCGGTGCGGAAGGAGCGCAGGTCGGCGCCGAGGATCTCCGGGATGGGCCGCTCGATCATCCGCCCGAAGGCCGGGTTGGCGTCGAGGATGTTCCAGTGCGCGTCGGCGATCACCAGGCCGTGCTCGGCGTGCTGGAAGATCGCGTCGCGCAGGCGCAGGCGGCCTCCCTCGTCGAGGCCCTCATGCTCCTGAACGGACTCCAGCCCTGCTTTCTCGATGCATTTCCCGGATGCCACGGCTGCTCCCTGCAAGCGCCATCATAGTGGTTTCCCGGGAGCGCGTCACAATCTCACTGGAAATCTCTGGACCTACTGCAGCAGCCGGACCTCGAGGGTCCGGGTGGCGCTCTGCCCCTGGCCGTCCTCGACCAGGATCTCGTGGCGCCCGGCCCGGGGCTGCCACCAGACCGGCTCCCGGGCGGGAGCCTGGCCCAGGAAGTCGCCGTTCACGAACCAGGAGAGGAGGCCGTCGCCCGCCGGGCTCTCGGCCTCCAGGGGGATCTCCTGGGCGTCGAGGGGGAGATCCGGGCGCAGGAGCGCCGTCATCCCCGCGGGGGGCGAGAGGATCGCCGGGGGCTTCTCGGCCGGCGCCTCGCCGCAGCCCGGCGCCAGGGCCGGGGGCTCGGGCAGGACCCGCTGGGCGCGGGAGAGGAAGCGCCGCACGCTGGCCGGCCAGCGCAGGTAGGCGCGGGTGACGTACTCCCTCCCCTCCCGGCAGCCCGGCCGCACCTGCAGGCCGCTCTTCACCTCCACGTCCACGGCGACGTGGTAGGGGCAGGGGGTGGTGGGGACGGAGCGCGAGAGGCCCAGGACCTCGGTGGTGTGCTCGCAGGCCGGGCCCGGCAGGTGGCCCGAGTAGGTGCAGACCTCGATCTTCGCGAGGTCGGCGGGCGGGGCCTCGCGCGGGGTGGGCACGCCCCGGCGGGCGAGCCCCTCGAGGACGTCGAAGAGGAGGGGCCCGGCGGCCTCGGCGCCCACCAGCGCGACGCTCGGGGTGTTGTCGAGGTTGCCCAGCCAGACCGCGGCGGTGAGCTCGGGCCCGCTGCCGGCCGCCCAGGCGTCCCGGTGGCCGTAGCTGGTCCCGGTCTTCCAGTGGACGTCCCGGGGCAGGCTCACCCGGCGCCTCCCCGGGAAGTCGGGCCGGTCCCGGCGCGCCAGGGCCCGGCGGGTCAGGTAGGCCGCCCCGGGGGAGAGGACGCGCAAGGAGAGGGCCTGCAGGGGCCTCGCCTCGTCCACCACCAGGCGCGGCACCCTCCCCTCTCCATCGTGGGCCAGCATGGCGTAGAAGCCGGCCAGCTCCAGGGGCGTGACCTCCACCGCGCCGATGGCGGCCGAGAGCCCGTAGTGGCCGGGGTGATCGACGAGGTGCCGCGCCCCCAGCTGCCGCAGCGTCCCCACGAAGCGCTCGACCTTCACCTCCTTGAGGAGGTTCACGAAGGGCACGTTGAGCGAGCGGGAGAGGGCGTCCTCCATACGGGTGAGGCCGGTGAAGGCGCCGTCGTAGTTGCGCGGCGTGTAGCCCCGGTAGTCCACCGGGATGTCCGAGACGAGGTGCTCGGGCAGGGCCAGCCCGCCGTCGAGGGCCATGGCGTAGATGAAGGGCTTGAGGGCCGAGCCCGGGGAGCGGGGCGCGTCGAAGGCGGGGATCTGATCCCCGGCGGCGCCGCTGCCGAAGCGGGTGCCGCCGACCAGGGCCCGCACCTCACCGCTGCGGTGATCGATCACCACGATCGCGCCGTGGCGGATCCCCGCCGGGGCCAGCTCGGCCTGCGCCGCCTGCAGCACGTCCTCGGCGAGGCGCTGGGCGCCCCGGTCGAGGGTGCTGATGAGCCGCGCGCGATCGGGGTGACGCTGGCGCAGGTAGTAGGCGGCGTGGGGCGCCTCCCGGGCGAAGGGGGTCAGGTGGGTGGGCACCGGCACCGCCCGCAGCTCCTCGAGGCGCTGCGCCACCGGCCGGGGCTCGCCCTCCCCGTCGGGCAGCGCACCCAGGTGCGCGAGGCGCTCGGCGATCTCGTCCCGCGCCGCCTTCAGCCTTCTCGCGTTGCGCTCGCTGGGGTGGCGGTCGTTGGGGTCCTGGGGCACCGCGAGCAAGAGCGCGATCTCCTCGGCCGAGAGCCGCCGGGCGGCGTGCCCGAAGTAGGCCCAGGAGGCGGCCTCCAGCCCCTCGACGTTTCCGCCGTAGGGCACCAGCTGCAGGTAGCGCTCGAGGATCTCCCGCTTCTCCAGCAAGAGCTCGAGCTGCACCGCCCGCAGGGCCTCCACCATCTTCGAGCGCAGGGTGCGGGGCCGCGGCTCGGCCAGCCGCACCAGCTGCATGGTCAGGGTGCTGCCGCCGGAGACGACCCGCCCGGCCCGCAGGTTCACCCACACCGCCCGGGCGACGGCGAGGGGATCGACGCCCCCGTGGGTGAAGAAGCGCTTGTCCTCCAGGCGCAGCAGCGCCGTCAGGTAGCCGGGGTCCACCTCCTCGAGGGGGACCGCGATCCGGACCTTCTCGTCGGGCGAGAGGAAGACGTGGGCGGGCTGGCCGTCGCGGTAGGTGATGACCTGAGAGGAGGGCAGGGAGAGGCGCGGCGGCAGGGGCACGAGGTGGGCGGCGAGCACCACGGCCCCGAGGGCGAGGGAGAGATAGATCCCCCACCCCAGGAGCCCGCGCCGGGTGCTGGCCGCCATCCACCGCATCGCTCGCTACTCGCTCCAGGGGCCAGCCACGTCCAGCGTGCCGCCGCCGGCCCGGGCCCAGATCTCCGGGTCGTACATGGCCTCGGCCTCCACCGGCGGGATCGTGAAGACCCCGGCGGTGGTCGCCCGCACGGCGTAGACCACCTCCACCCGGGCGTTGCGGCTCAGGGTGCCGAAGACCTCGATCCGATCGTCGCGGACGTTCATGTGGTCGGCGGCCCAGCGGCGGTTGGCGTCGCCGAGGAAGGAGAGGTCCCCGCCGCGCCCGAGGCGCGGGTTCTCGATCTCGAAGCCCGCCGGCAGGCGATCGACCAGGGCCACGTTGTTCACGTCCTCGGGGTAGGAGCCCGAGAGGGTGAGCTTCACGTAGACCACCTCCCCGAGCTTCACCCGGGGCGCGGTCTCGCTGATCCGGCTGCCGCTCGCGTCGTAGTAGGTGCGGGTCACCGCCAGGCCCTCGCCGCCGAGCTTCCAGCTCTCGTCGGTGCGCACGCCCTCGGAGGCGAGCACCAGGTAGACCTTGCCCTCCTCCTTCGAGGGCAGGGTGAGCTTCACGCTGTCGTACTCGGAGGCCCGGTAGACCGCCCAGGAGCGATCGCCGGACCTGTCCGCCTGCGGCCTGGGCTGCGCCCCCAGCACCTTGCCGTTGGCCTTCAGCTCGGGCTTGCCGAACTTCGTGCCCTGCCCCAGCACCCGCTTGCCCAGGCCGGTGACCGACCAGGCCAGCTCCTGCGTCGTGTAGTAGCCGGAGGGATGGTTCTGGAGGCGCTGGTAGACCGCCCGCGCCAGGGGCTCGCCGGTGGGGTCGTCCCCGAAGAGGTCGGCGTGGATGTTCAGCGCGATCGCCCGCGCCCGGCGGTCGGAGTAGAAGCTCCAGCCCCGGCTGCGGTAGTCGCTGTCGTAGGGGGTGAGGTCGGGGCTCTTGAGCTCCGCCTCGTAGCGGCGGTCCCCCGAGAGGTAGACCGCGGCCTTCAGGAGCATCATGGCCTCGGCGTTGGCGCCAACGCGCCACCGGTAGGAGCCCTGCCACCACCAGGGCTCCCACCACCAGCCGTGGGTGATCAGGGACTGGGCCCGCGCCTTCTTGCCCTTGCCCGCCAGGGCCAGGACGTAGTGGACGTAGGGCTCGTCGTAGTAGCCCCAGTAGTAGCGCCAGCTGCGCCGCGGATCGAAGCGGCCGTACTGCTCGACGGTGCTCTCGAGCCACTGGATCGCGTCGTTCAGCCGCGCCTCGTCCACCGGGAAGCGCTGCTTCTTGGCGTCGAGGAGGAAGTGGATGGCGTAGGCCGTGCCCCAGGGCTGGGGATCGGTCCCGCCGGGCCAGTAGGCGAAGCCACCCGAGGGGGTCTGCATCGAGAAGATCCGCTCGATGCCCGCCATCACCATGTCCTCGGCCTTCGCCGTGGCCGCCAGCTCGGGATCCACCCGGTCGACGTAGTTGGCCAGGTAGAGGAGCGGCCGCGCCGAGGAGGTCGTCTGCTCGATGCAGCCGTAGGGGTAGCGCAGCAGGTGCTTGAGGTGATCGAAGGCCGGCGCGTAGGGGTTGTCGGTCACCCAGAAGGTGCTGCGCTCGGAGAGGGGCACCCAGCCCTCGAGGTAGGGGCGCAGGTCGGTCTCGCCTTGCCCCAGCTCGATCGTCTGCAGGCGCCGGACCTTCGGGCCCGAGGGCAGGATGGGCACGTCGTTGTTCTGCTCGAAGCTGTGCCCGCCGCCGCTGACGATCACCTTGAAGTGGGCCGCGCCGGAGGCGGCCAGGACCTCGGCGCCGAAGACCACGGTGTCGCCCTGGCCGTCCTTCAGGCTCATCTTCGCCAGGCCGTCGCCCAGCACCTTCACCGGCCGGGTCTGGTCTCCCTCGGGGGCGGTCAGCCCCGGCACCCGCAGGGGCGAGACATCGAGCTTCACCTTCACGTCCTGGGGCTTGCCCGAGACGTTGGTGACGAAGACCGGGATCTTCAGCTGGTCGTCCTTGGTGAGGAAGCGCGGCACCGTGGCCTGCACCACCAGCGGATCGCGGACGATCACCTTGGCCTCGGCCCGGCCGATGCGCTCCCGGTCCGCGCTCACCGCCATCACCCGCAGGGCGCCGCGGTACTCGGGGACGTCGAACTCGACCTTGGCCTTGCCGCTCTTGTCGACCTTCACCGTGCCGGACCAGAGGGCCACCGGCTTGACCGGCTGCACCCGGCCCAGGTCGCCCTCTCCGCCCTCCTCGTCCTCGTCACCGCCGGTGCTGCTCGTGGGCCCGGCGGGGGGCAGGAGGATCGACCAGCCGACGGTCTCGTAGGTCTGCACCCCCAGCCCGCGGCGCACGAAGATCGCCGGGAGGGGATCGGGGGACTGGAACTTGGTCAGGGAGAGGATGCCCTCGTCCACCGCCGCCACCGTGACGTGGGCCGGCGCCTCGAGCGGCCCGAGGTCGAGCTGGACCTCGAGCTTGCTGTTGGAGCGCACCTCCTTGGGGGCCATCAGCGAGAGCTCGTGGGTGAACTCGGTGGGCCGCACGGTGAAGGACTGCACGCCGTAGGCCCGGCGGGTGCTCGGCGCGTCCGAGCCGCGCACCTGCGGATCGAGGAAGAGCAGGGCGGAGACGTAGACGTTGGGGGAGAACTTCTCGAGGTCGAGCTCGAAGCTCTGCGGCCCCGCCTTCACCTCGCGCCACTCCTGGTGGACGAGCTCGTCGGTCTCGGCGGTGAAGAGCAGCCGGCCCTGGAAGGGGGCGGTGAGCTCGAAGGTCGCCTTCTCGCCGACCTCCAGCTTGGGCGGCCCGCTGATCTCCAGCCAGGAGGGCTTGTCCGGCCGCGGGGTGGAGTCGCTCTCCTCGTGACCCCAGTAGTACCAGTAGCCCCCCGAGCCCTGGACCTCGAGGCCGGCGCGGGCGCCGCCGGCGTGGGCGCGCACGAGGTACGCCCGGGCGTTGACCGGCGGGGTCCAGGCCACCTTGAAGCGGCCGTTCTCCACCTTCACCTGCTGGCGCGCCTCGCGGGCGGTGCGGCGCCAGTAGCGGTAGCTCGAGCCCTCGTCCTCGTCGTAGTACCAGCCCCACTCGTCCTCGAGGCGGTAGAAGTCGACGGTGATCTCCTCGAGGTCGGTATAGGGCTTCCCCTCCCAGTCGACGACCACGCCCTCGACCGGGAGCTGCTTGCCCTGGCTGACCCGGCTCACCTTGGAGGCGAGCCCGATGTAGAACTTCTCCGGGTGCACCATCACCCGGGCGCTGCCCACGGTGGTGCGGCCGCTGCCGGCCTCGAAGACCGCCGCCCGCACCAGGGCCATGGCCGGCCCGTCGATGGTGCCGCCCTCGGCGGCGGTGGGGCAGTCGAGCTGGGTGCCGCCCTCGGCGTCGAGGACGCCCGAGGACTCGCCCAGGTTCAGGGGCCGCGGCGCCTTGGCGTTGCCGAGCCAGCGGCTGAAGGTGAAGCCCTTCACGCCCTCGGGCGAGAAGTTGGTGGGCACGAGGTTGCAGGAGAGCTCGACCCGGTGGTCGGCGGGCACCCCGCCGAAGAGGTAGCGCGCCCCCACCGCGACGGTGATCGGCTCGCCCTGGAGGAAGCCGGGCCGGGCGCCCTGGGCCTCGACCTTCATCCGCTCCGGGACGAACTCCTCGACCTGGAAGCCGTAGGCGCCGACCTGGCGCTTCGCGACCATCAGGCTGACGTTGTAGTGGCCGGTCGTCGCGAACTGGGCGAAGCGCACGTCGAGGCTGACCAGGCCCGCCGCGTCGGTGAGCAGGCGCCGCGAGGTGATCTTCTTGCCCCGCGGATCGGTGACGAACATCCGCACCGGCATCCCCTGCTTGGGCGCGGTGCCCGCCTCCTTGCGCACCAGGCCCATCAGGTGGGCCTGCTCACCGGGGCGGTAGACCCCCCGATCGCTGTAGAGGTAGGCGCGGTACTTCCGGCGGGAGCGGAAGGGCTCCCCGTGGACCTGGGCGTCCTCGATGCTCACCTTCAGCTCGTCGAACTTCAGGTAGGAGAGGTCGTCGCCGTGCCGGGCGATCAGCGCGAAGGGCTGGGTCTTGTCCACCCCCGGCTCGGGCAGGTCGATCCGGCAGCCCTCCTCGCTGGAGGTGGTGCACTCGCCGATCACCTTGCCGCTGGGCCGGATCAGCTGCACGCGCACGCCCGAGCGCAGGCGGCCGTCCTCGGCGCCCAGCGCCCAGGTCGAGACGCTGCGGCCCCAGGGGTGCTTCTCGTCACCGCCGGTGCGCTTGGCGATCAGGTGGAGATCGGTGAGCACCATCCGGGAGGTGTCGCTGACCTGCGGGGCGTCGAGGCGCAGCTCGATCAGGCCCCGGGTCTCGGGCGGCACCAGATCGCTCACGTCCACCCAGGTCGTCTGCAGCTCGTCCGGCGCGGCCTTCAGGGGGATCGTGCGCTGGGCGACGAGGTCGCCCTCGCGGTAGTCCACCGACTCGGAGGAGTCGGACATCCAGAAGGTGAGGTTCTTCTCCGGCACCACCCGCAGGGTGAGGGTCGCTTTCTCCAGATTCAGGTGGGCGATGGGGATCTGCTTCCAGGACGAGCGCGGCAGGTAGCGGCCCTTGGCGACGAAGCGCAGCTGGGGCTTGCGGGCCGGGACCGAGAAGGTCTGGAGGTGGTCCTTC
The DNA here is from genome assembly GCA_029210625.1 of Deltaproteobacteria bacterium. Taxonomy (NCBI): domain Bacteria; kingdom Pseudomonadati; phylum Myxococcota; class Myxococcia; species Deltaproteobacteria bacterium. Next base: position 512,966 of record JARGFU010000001.1, read on the forward strand.
ATCAGGACGCCGCCGTCCTGGGTGCGGGCGCCGGCGTCGATGGCCACGCTGTAGCTGCCGCGCTGGAAGTCACCGAAGATCCGGAAGCCGCCGCCGCTGGGTGAGGTGGTGAACTTCACCGCGGGGGTGATGTGGATCTTCTCCGCGGCCTCGTCCTCGTCGAGGACGCAGCGAGGCGAGAGGCTGGAGTAGGAGCGGCCCAGGTTGCGGTCGTAGTAGTAGCGATCGCCCCGCACCGCGTCGTCGTCGCAGATCACCTCGAGGTAGAAGCCGTTGCCGCCCTCGGCGATCCCCACCTCGCGGATGTCCATCGAGGCGCCGCCGTAGAGGACGATCTCCCGGCTCGCCGCCTTCGCCTGCACCTCGGGCTCTCCCGCCATGGGCAGCCCCGCGGCCAGCTCGAGCATCAGCTTGCGCGCCGGCTGGATGGCGCTGCCGCTCAGGGTGACGCTGAAGACCGAGGATCGCGCGTCGGCGCCCATCCGGGTGAACCAGGGTCCGCGCTCGGCCTTCACCACCGGGGTGAGGGTCTGGCCGCCCTCCTTGATGGCGAGCCGCGACTGCAGGTCGCTCTGCATGGCGGGGCCGGTGAGGTGCAGCTTCAGGGAGGCCTGCCGGCGGCCGTAGACGACCCGCTCGACCATCGCCCGGTCGAGGCCGAAGGCCGGGGTCTCGAAGCTCTCGACCCAGGGGCTGGGCTTGGGCGGGGTGATCGTCCCGCTGCGGCTCTCGACGCTGGCCAGCGAGACCTCGTAGCGCTTGCCCGGCGCGAAGGGCTGCTTGGGGGTGAAGGTGAGGGTCGAGGGGGAGGTGAAGTGCAGCTCACCCTCGGTCTTCGGCTGGATGAGGAGCCTCGTCTCCTTGGCGTTCGCCCGGCGGCCGCCGTGCACGACGGGCAGGGCGAACTGGATCTCGATCTTGCTCGGGGGCAGGCCCGGCGTGCCGACCGCCTGGATCACCGGCTGGAGGTCCTGGGCGGTCAGGGGCCGCTGGACGACCTCCGCGGGCGCCTCACCCGGCGCGCTGCCCTCCTCGCCGGCCTCCCCGACGGCCGCCTCGCCGGCCTCTCCCTCGCCGGATCCCTCGGACCAGGCCTCCTCCTCGGCCGCCTCGGCGCTCTCCTCGGTGCTGGCAGCGTCCTCGCCCCCACCCTCCTTCTTCTCGGGGCAGCCTGCGCTCGCCAGGAGCACCAGGGCCAAGATCGAGAGAAGGGACCGTCCCGTCCATTGCCAGCCCATCATCGCTTCGTCTCCTTCGGAGGGTGAGGAACCTGCGGCCACCGCGCGCGCCGGTGATCACGTTGCCGGAGGCACACAGGGATCGTGGCCCGGTGCCCACGCGAGGCACCGGATCTGGCCTTCTTCGCCGCCATCGAGCGGTCATCAGGCAAGCATCGATCCAACCCCGGCATCGAGCCGGGACTCTACCCCCTGGGGGGCCCGGCGTAGAGGGTGGCGGACCCCTGAAAATCGACCGGCCCCCCTCTGTGCACCGTTCACGGACTGGCTAGACTGATGGCTGCCGACCCGGCTGCGGCCCTGGCGGCCCCCACCCAGGAAGCAGGTCCTCGCGCCTGCCTTCGCAAGCGGGGTCATCTAGCCGCGTCGAGGAGCAACCGGATCCCATGATCCACCCTGCGACACGTCTGTCCTTCATCGACGAGCAGATCGGCTTCGGAGTGATCGTCACCGAGCGGCTACCTGCTGGAACCATCACCTGGGTGCAGGACCCGCTCGATCAGCTGCTGCCAGCCGACGCGAGCTCGCTGCCCTCCGGGCACTACCGGGCCACCCTGGAGAAGTACACCTTCATCAACCGCAGCGGTCAGCGCGTCCTGTGCTGGGACATCGGCCGCTACATGAACCACAGCTGCGAGGCCAACACCTTCAGCCCCGGCCTCGACTTCGAGATCGCGATCCGGGACATCGAGGTCGGCGAGCAGCTCACCAGCGACTACGGCGCCCTCAACCTGGAGGAGCGCCTCGAGTGCCGCTGCGGCTCGCCCCGCTGCCGGGGAGTGGTCGAGCCCGAGGACTTCGTCCGCCTCGCCCCCGAGTGGGACGCGATGGTGCGGCGCGCCTTCCCGGCCGTGAGCCGCGTGCCCCAGCCGCTCTGGGACCTCGTGACGGAGCGGGAGCTCGTCGAGAAGGGGATCGCCGATCCGCCGAGCCTGCCCTCCATCCTGGTCCACCGGGTGGTGGCGGCCAACGGCGCGGCCCACCGGGGCGAGAACGGCGCGGCCAGCCCGGCGTGGTAGCCTGCCGGGCGTGCCTCGACGCTCGCCCGTGACCGCACGAGGGGCGGAGGTCCTCGATCGCGAGGACGCCCGCCGCCTCGCCCTCTGCTCTGCCGGGCTCCTGGCGCCCGGGGAGCAGGGGCTTCCCGCGCGCGCGCGCGGGGGTGGGCTGCGCCCCGGCGAGCCCCACTTCGAGTACTGGGGGCACGAGGCGTCGTGGCTTCCCTTGCGCTTGTTCCCGGTCTTCGAGTTCCGACGCCGGGCGTTTCGCCACCACCCCTGGTGGGGGGACGTGATCGGCAAGCATCGCAAGCTCGCCCGGGACCTGCTGGAGCGCATCGAGGCGGAGGGTCCCCTGCGCTCGGCCGACCTGGAGGGCCGGGGCAGCCGGGGCTGGTGGGACCTGAAGGTCAGCCGCAAGGTCGCCGCGGCCCTCTGGTCCTCGGGAGAGCTGGCCATCCGGGAGCGGGTGGGCTTCCAGCGCAGCTTCGACCTCACCGAGCGGGTGATCCCCGCGGCGCTGCGCGCCGAGCGGGTGAGCGAGCGAGCGGCGCTGGAGCGCCTGGCCCTGCTGGCCCTGCGCGGCCACGGCTGGGCGAGCACCGCGACCCTCGTCCAGACCTGGCGCCTCTCCCGCCACCGGGAGGGGCTGGTGGCGGCGCTGCGGAGGCTGGAGTCCCGCGGCGAGCTCGTCGCCTGCCACCTGGAGACCGGCGCCGGCCGCAAGGCCGGCTGGATCCTCCCCGCCGATCTCGAGCGGGTCGATCGCCTGCGGCGCCTGCGCCCCCGCCGCGACGTGGGCGTGCTCCTCTCGCCCTTCGATCCCCTCCTCTGGGACCGCGCCCGGGTGCAGCTCCTCTTCGGCTTCGAGCAGATCCTGGAGATCTTCAAGCCGGCGGCGAAGCGCAAGTACGGCTACTACTGCCTGCCGGTGCTGGCCGGCGATCAGCTGGTCGCCCGCCTGGATCTCAAGGCCCACCGCGCCCGGGGCCGCCTCGAGGTCCTCGCCCGCCACGAGGAGGACGCCGGTCGCCCGGAACTGCACCGCACGAGCAAGGCCGAGATCGCCCGGGCCACCGACGCGGCCCTCGCGCGATACGCCGCCGCCCTCGGCCTCGCCGTTCAGCGGCCTTGAGCTCCGAGCTGCGAGCTTCGAGCCTCAGGGCGTGAGCGCCCTCGCTCGGTCTTCGAGCTGTGTCACGACCCGGATCAAGGCCTCGAGCAGGGCCTCGTCGATCTCGGCTTCACCTTCGTACTCCGCGAGGTTTCGCTTTCGGTGCGCCTGATCCAGCACTCGCCAATCGCTCGACTCCAGGCCCAGAGTGTGGGGCAGAGCCTGGAAGACGAGGTAGCGGCTCCTGGCGCGGAAGCCCCGGGCGCGGAGCGCTGCCAGGGCGAAGGCGTGGGCGGCATTGTAGGCGAGATCGAAGCGGCTCTCGGCGGAGAGCCGTGGACTTCGAGCATCCTTCAGCCGGACCGCACCGGAGTGGATCAGTCCACGGAGCTCATCATCGTCGGGCGGCTCGGGGTGGAGCTGTCCGATCCGGACCAGGTTCTCGAGCTCAGCGCTGCTCATCGAGGTCGTCTGGTTCTCCGATCAGGGGGATGGTCTCACCCGAGAGGACCCGGGTCAGGAAGGCCTTTCCGGCCGCACGCCGGCTTCGAAACTCGGCGAGAGTATAGAGGGTGGGGCTGACACTCCGGCCGAGGCGCGCTTCCACCGGCGCCAGCACCGAGAAGAGCGCCTCGAGGGTGAGCCCGTCGGATACGACGAGGAGGTCGATGTCACTGGCCGCGCGATCCTCTCCCCGGGCCAGGGATCCGTAGAGGAGGGCGAGGCGGATCTCGCTTTCGAGCGTGGAGAGTGCGGCCCGGAGCTCCGTCGCTGGACCGAGGGTCTTCCGGGCGATGGATCGAAGCTCCTCGAAGATCGGGGAGGAGGGATCCGCCTGGTAGTGCTTCTGGGTACCGACCCGGTGGACCCGCAGCAGCCCGCTGCGAGACCATCGCTCGAGCACCCGCTGCACGGATCCCGAACCCACCCCGACCATCGAGATCAGCTCGGAGGTGAAGAAGCTGCGCTCGGGCTGACCGAAGAGGAGCCCGAGGAGGCGCTGCTGGGTCGAGGAGAAGAGCGCCCCGGCCAGGCCCGAGTCTCCCTGGTGTGGTTTACCCATATTGGGAATATACATTCCCGATTTGGGTATGTCATCTCTCCGACCCCTCAGCGGGCGTTGTTGGCGCGGGGCGAGGAGCGCCAGCGCAGGGCCAGGCCGAAGGTGGGCGAGAAGGCGTGCTCGTAGCCCAGGGCCGAGCCGGTCTGCATCCCGAGGCGGGCGTTGGCCTGGAGATCCCAGTGCTCGGCGAGGCCGAGGCGCACCCCCGCCTCGAGGTCCATCCGGGGCGCGGTGCCCCCGCAGGCGTGCTCGGTGGTGCAGGCGTTGCCGAAGAAGGTGCCGATCCCCAGGCCGACGTGGACATCGACCCGCGGTTGAATCCCCTTGGGCCAGGGCCGGAGGTAGCGGCGCAGGAAGCCCTGCAGGACGCCGAGGAGGTTGCCCGGCTGATCCACCACCAGCGGGTGGAGGTCCAGGCGGCCGCCGAGCTCGAAGCGCCCGCCGCCGGCCACCTCGAGGGTCGCGCCGGCGGTGGTGTTCCCCCAGGGCAGGACCCGGGCCACCGAGGGTGAGAGCGAGACCGTGTAGCGGTGGGGGGCGAGGGAGCGATCGAACTTCCCGGCCGCCGCGCTCCCGGGGATCGCCAACAGGATCAAGGTCGAGAGGAGGAGGCGCCGCATCGCCCCATCCTATCGTCCCGCCGGCCTCCACGCTCGTACTCTCCCGGGGATGGCGAAGCGGATCCCGGCGAAGGTGAAGGCGAGGCTGGACGAGCTCGACGCGCGGATCGCGCCCCTCTGCAACGAGGCGGATCGCGCGGGGCTGATGAGGTTCGTCCCCTCTAGCGCGATCATCCTCGGGGCGAAGGTGCCGAAGCTCCGTCAGCTCGCGAAGGAGCTCTGGCTCGAGTGGGAGAAGCCGCCCGTCGAGGAGCTGATCGCCCTGATGGACGTCGTCTGCCGTCGGTCGCACCGCGAGCGCTTCCTGGTGCTGGTCTTCCTCCTCCAGCGGGTCCGGCGCTTCGCCGAGCACGAAGAGCTCTGGGAGGCCATCGACGGCTGGGTGGACGCCTGCGTCGACTGGGAGATGGTCGATCAGCTCGCCGGGGCGGTGGCCGGCGAGTTCCTCGTCGGTGCGCCCCCGGCCCGGGTGAAGCGGCTCCTGGAGTGGACGGCCTCGGTGAACCTCTGGCGGCGGCGCTTCGCCCTGCGCGAGGCCTGCCGCAGCGGCGGGAGCGACCTCGTCTTCGACTTCCTGGTGGCGCACCGGGGCGAGATCCACCGCCGGACCCTCACCGAGAGCACGAAGAAGCTCTCCGACCGGCAAAAAGTGGCCCTGAGGGACTGAAAACCACGCCGCAGCGTGTCAAAGCCGGAAAAGCGGAGTAGAAGATCCGGCGATGCCGGAGATCGGACAGAAGGAGCGCCGTAGAGCGCAGATCCTGGAGGTGGCCGGGCAGGTCTTCGCGGACCTGGGCTACCCCCGGACCACCATCGACGAGATCGTCAGCCGCGCGGGCGTGGCCCGCGGCACCTTCTATCTCTACTTCAAGGACCGCCGCTCGGTCTTCGAGGCCCTGGTCGACGAGTTCTTCGCGGCCCTGCGCGAGGCGGTGCACACGATCGAGATCGACTCGGAGATCCCGCCCCTCGATCAGCTGCGCGCCAACCTGGTGCGCTCCACCGAGCTGGCCCGGGACAACCCGGCCATGCTGAAGGTGGCCCTGGATCAGGCCGCCGGCCTCGACCCGGAGCTGGACGAGCGGCTGGAGGCCTTCTGGGGCGCGGTCCTCGAGCTCATCGAGAGCTCCCTGGCCACCGGCCAGGCCATGGGCCTGGTGCGGGAGGGTGACGCCGGCCTCTTCGCGGTGATGGCCCTGGGCCTGGTCAAGGAGGTCCTCCTCGAGTGGCACGACCGGGACGACCTCGACGCCGAGCACCTCGCCGGGGAGATCCTGCGCTTCGTCGGCGGGGGCATCCTCACCGAGTACGCCCGGTAGCTCGCCGGCGGCGTTCCCGCCCGATAGAATGGTGGTTTCTCTTGGAGGGAGGAGCCCCCATGCGTAACGGGATCATCGCCATCGTCGGTCTCTCGCTCGTGCTCGGCAGCCTGGCCTGCGGCGGCGAGGGCACGCCGGATCAGGTCGTGCTCGGAGACGGCGACTTCACCAAGACCGACGGCAAGTGGGACAGCTCGGCCGTGGCGGTCTTCCTCGACTTCGAGTTCGACGCCGAGGTCTACACCTCGTCGCGCTGGCGCATCGAGCAGCAGATCGAGGATCAGCTCCTCTACACGATCGGCCAGCTCAACGGTGAGACCTCGGTGGGCCGCCTCGACAAGCTGACGCTCACCGACGTCCGGACCGTCTCGGAGGGCTCGGGCTTCCTGACGACCTACCACGCGGTGCTGCCGGTGGCCTGGGGCAAGCGCGACGACGTGCCCGCCGAGTACGCCCTGCTCCTGCCCCGGGACAACACCTCCGCCGGCCAGGACGCCTTCACCGAGAAGTACTCCCACTCCTGCGTCGACTGGGGCGCCCACGACGTGACCCCCGGGAGCATGTGGTACTACTACCGCCCCGAGCGCAGCGGCTGTTCGCTCGACGACGCCGACATCGTGAAGGCCGCGGCCGCGGTGAGCGTCAGCGACCTGGGCACCACCGGCAAGTACCCGGAGTACGACCTGGTCTGGCAGGACCGGGCCCTCAACGTGGTGGCCATCTTCGGCAAGTACGAGGACGGCGCGACGACCAGCAGCGACGCCGGCATCTCGGCCTACAACGAGTTCGTCCGCGACCTGAAGCGCTCGCTCGCGGGCTACGGGCTGACCACCACCCCGGCCGACGTGCCCGACGCCCCGGGCATCGCGATGGACGACATCGTCTTCGAGGCGACCCTCCCCGGCGGCGAGACCATCACCATCACCACCCTCCTGGTGGACAACGTGCGGACCGCCGGCGCCGAGTTCGACGCCCGCTACGAGGCGCTGACCCCGACCGCGGACCTCATCACCTACAACGGCCACGCGGGCCTGGGCTCGAACATCCGGGCCATGGCCAACAAGGGCTCCTGGGCGCAGGGGCAGTACGCCGTCGTCTTCATGAACGGCTGCGACACCTACGCCTACGTCGACTCCGCCCTCTTCGACGCCCACGCCGCGGTGAACCCCGACGACGACGTCGGCACGAAGTACGTGGACATCGTCACCAACGCGATGCCCTCCTTCTTCAGCAACATGTCCGACTCGACCCTGGCGATCGTCGAGGCGCTGATCGCCTTCGACGAGCCCCTGACCTACGAGCGGATCTTCACCAAGATCTCCTCGACCCAGGTGGTCCTCGTCTCCGGTGAGCAGGACAACACCTACGTGCCCGGCGGCGGCGGCGGCTCGGGCGATCCGGCCTGGTCCGGCCTCGCCGAGTCCGGCACCCTCGCTCGCGCCGAGGAGGCGCGCTTCGAGACCCCCACCCTCCCGGCGGGCGCCTACCTCTTCGAGATGACCGGCACCGGCGACGCCGACCTCCACGTGCGGGTCGGCCTCGCCCCGACCACCAGCGCCTTCGACTGCCGCCCCTACAAGACGGGCAGCGACGAGAAGTGCGTGGTCGAGCTCGACGCGCCGACGACCATCCACGTGATGGTGCGCGGCTACTCCGCCGAGTCGACCTTCGAGCTCGTCGGCAGCCCGCGCTAAACCAGAAATCACGATTCCCGATCACGCCTGGCTTGCAGGCCGCACCCGCCTGCGGCGTCAGGCCTCGGTCACCTAGCTAAGGCTAGGCTCCCTCACCCTTCCTTGCATCCGGGCACGTCCGCGGCGCCATCCGCTGTTCGGGAATCATGATCTCTGGTTTAGGACGAGCGCCTCGAGAGGCCGGTGAGGGTCGTCAGCTCGATGCAGCGGAAGAGGGCCAGCAGCCCCGCCAGCACGGGCAGGAGGCCCATCATCGGCGCCGTCGCGAAGGCGACGAGCAGGCCCAGCAGGCCCGCCATCACCAGCAGGCCGAAGCCCACCCAGGCCGCGATCACGCTGCGGGTGAGCAGGACGATGGCGCCGGTGACGAAGAAGGGGAGGGAGAAGAAGAGCCCGACCCCGACGAAGACGCCTCGCGCGAACCCCTGCGCCTCCTCGGGCACGTCGGCGGTCGCCGCGCCGGTGACGATCGGCATCACCGTCACGAAGAGGATGATCAGCCCGCCGATCACCCCGTAGGTCACGGCCAGCTCCAGGGCGATCCGGCGCAGGCGCTCCGGCGCCCCCTCGAGCTTCACGCGATCCTTGCAGCGCCGGCAGGTGACCTCCTCCCGGCGCAGCAGACCCGGCTCGCAGTCGACGCACAGGAAGCGGCCACAGCGCGCGCAGGTCGTGGCGATGGGCTTGTCGGGGTGCGCCTCGCAGCGAGGGGCGTCGGGGTCCGGTCCGATCGCGGGTGGAGGCTCTCTGGGCGGCGTCAAGACCTCGGCCTCCGGGCCAACCTCCCCGTGCACGTCCACGTCCACGTCCACGGCCTCTCCCCTGGGCGCCGTGGTCGACGCCAGACACCCCGGACAGAACTCCTCTCCCTCCAGCACCGCCTCCCCGCACGCGGGACAGGGACTCTCCCGGATCTCCTCCATCGCCCCGAGCCTACCGCGAACGCGAGGCGCTAGAATCGTTCCATGCGGGGAAGACGAGCGACCCGGACCATCGTCGTGCTGGCGTTCACCTGGGTGGTGGCGCCCCTCCTCGGCCAGGACAGCCGGGGCGAGCCGGTCGAGATGGACCTGGAGATGGGCCTGGGGGTGGGCCGGATGCCTCTGCTCCGACCCGGGGGCTGCGGCGGCCCCCACCCCCGTGACACCGCTGGCTTCCTGGGCGGCCAGGGCCAGCTCGTCGTGCGCTCTCGCCCCTCGTCGGGTCCCTGGCAGCACCGGCTGGAGGGGACGGCCTCGGGCGACCTGCGCATCCACTCGATCGGGGAGAGCGAGGTCGGCCTCACGGGCCTGGGCCGCGGGACGATCGGCTGGAGCTCGCGCTACCTGGGGATCAGCCTCGGCGCCTGGCTGGGGAACACGAACCAGTTCGAGGAGCTGATGGGCTTCGCCTCCGGCGCGATCCGTTTGGGTACCCCCGATCGCCACCTGCGCCTCTCGGTCTTCGACCAGCCCGGCTGCTACCCCGCCCTCTGCCTCGTGGGGCTGGAGGGGCTCTGGACCTTCGAGCGGCTGCTGGCGATCCAGCTCGGCGGCAGCCTCGGCCTGGTGGGCGGGCGCGGCTGGCTGCGGGTGCCCTTCCTCTGGCTGGGCGAGGAGGCCTGGCTGATCCCGGGTCTGGAGATCGCCACCAACGACGAGCGCGAGCTCACCTGGGCCCTCACCCTCGGCGTCCGCCTGCCCGAGCTCTGATCAGGAGGCCGAGGGCAGGAGGAGCGCGCGCAGGAGCGCCCCGAGGGGCGTGCTCACCAGGAGGACGACGGCGGCGGCGAAGAGGTAGGCGGTGTGCACCACCGGGCGCACGCGCAGGAGAGCCAGCCACTCGCCGAGGAGCGAGGCGCGCTCGGCCTCGAGCTTGGCGTGGACCCTTCCGCGCATCCGGGCGACCTGCGCCGGGAGGGGCTCGAGGGCCTCGAGGGCCTCGAGGAGCAGGCGATCGTCGGGGTGGGTGAGGTCGCTCATGCCGGGGCTCCTTCCTCGACCGGCTCGCCGGGCGCGCCCAGCCCGAGCTGCTCGAGCAGGCGGGCGCGGGCGCGCTCGCAGATCTTCCGGACGTTGGCGGTCTGCAGGCCGAGCAGCCCGGCCACCTCGGCCGCCTCGAGGCCGGCGCCGTAGCGCAGGGAGACGACCTGGCGGTCGCGCTCGGAGAGCTGCTCCATCGCGGCGAGCAGCCGCTCGACGGCCTGGCGGCGCTCGGCGCCCTCGTCGGGCCGCGCGCCGCCCTCGCCCTCGCGCAGCTCCCCTAGCTCGGCCGGATCGGTGGGAAGCGTCCGCCGCCGGCGGGCGCGGTTGCGCGCGAGGTTCAGGGCGATGGTGAGCAGGTAGGAGACGAAGCGGACGCCCTCGCGGGGCCGGTAGCGCGGCAGGGCCGAGAGCAGCCGCACGAAGGTCTCCTGGGTGACGTCCTCGGCCTCGGCCTCGCCGACGCAGAGGGGCCGCACGGTGCGGAAGACCCGGGCGACGAAGAGCGAGTAGAGACGGTTGGCCGCGACCTCGTCCCCCGAGGCCGCGGCCTGCACCAGGCGCTGGATCTCGGCCTCCCCCGGGTCGTCCTCGTGACCCGGGGGGCGGCCGGTCAGCAGCGCCGAGAAGAAGATCCACATGGTCAGGCGCTCTGCTCCTGGCCGAGGAAGTGGAGGGTCCAGATCGAGGAGCGGAAGGCGCCGCCCGCGCCGGAGGCGGCGAGGCCCACCGGCAAGACCACCAGCCCGCCGACGATCGCCGCCGGGATCAGGCCCGCCGCCAGGTAGACCAGGCCGCCGACGAGGGCCGCCGGGATCAGCGCGACCACGATGGCCAGGCCCGCGCCGAGCTGGCCCAGCATGCCGACCAGCATCAGCTCGAGGGACTCGCGCAGCCGCCCGGGGAGGTAGCGGCGCGCCTCGCGCAGGGCCTCGCCCGCCGTGCGGTCCTCCAGGACGAGGAAGCGCATGGCCCACTGATAGAGGAAGTAGACGGTGAGGAAGTAGGGCACCCCCACCAGCAGCAGGGGCAGTCCGAGCGCCAGGGCCAGGCCCACGGGCAGGACCTCGAGGGCTCCCAGCACCGGAGCCACGGCGATCACCGCGATGCCCGCGAGGAAGGCCAGGGCCGTGAGGAGCTTGAGGCCGAGGAGGCTGCCGAAGTGCCGCCAGCCCTGACGCAGGCCCTGCTTCAGGGTCGGGCGCGCTCCCTGGCGGCTGTCCCGGACCCCCTCGATGAGGGCGGCCTCGCTCACGATGTTGAGCACGAGGGCGGCGAGGCCGAGCAGGAGGCCGACGCCGATGAGCGCGAAGGCCCAGGTGGGGAGGCTCTGCAGGGCACCGGTGGCGCCGGCCGCGCCGGCGCCCTCGTCGGTGCTCGCCTGGAAGCCCCCGCTACCGCCGGCGGCGACGAAGAAGCCGAAGAACCAGAGAATCTTGTGGTTCCAGACGGTGGTGAGGGCGGTCCTGGCGGTCTGCCAGGTGGTCGAGGTGGTCTTCATCGGTCTCTCCCTTCGGGTTCGAAAGGGCGGCGATCTGCTGCCTTCACGAGGGAGAACCCCCTTCCCGCCGAGGCGTGACACCGGCCCGCGCTTTTTTCGGCTGATCGGGGTCAGACCCTGACAATTGACACTTGCGCCGAGCCAGTCGGTCCAAAGACCAAGTGTCAATTGTCGGGGTCTGACCCCATCAGGGCGCCGGCAGCACGCCGGCGCCCTGCCAGGGGGACTCGCCCTCCTCCACCGGCTGGTAGTCCAGGGAGAGGTTGGCGGGGCGGAAGAGGGCGGGATCGGCGGGGCGGGTCCCGACGAAGACCCCGTAGTGGAGGTGCGGCCCGGTCGAGCGGCCGGTGGAGCCGACCTTCGCGATCACCTGGCCCGGGCTCACCCACTGACCCTCGCGGACCAGCAGCGTGCTGGCGTGGCAGTAGGCGGTGGAGAGGCCGTAGCCGTGATCGAGCTTCACGTAGAGGCCATTGATGCCGTCGACCTGGGCGTACTTCACGTGGCCGCCGGCGGCGGCCCGGATGGGCGTCCCGGTGGGCGCGCCGAGATCGACGCCGTCGTGGTGCTTCCGGCGGCCGAGGGTCGGGTGATCGCGCATCCCGAAGGCGGAGGTGACGGCGTACTTGCCGTCCAGGGGCCAGCGCATCTGGTAGGCGGTGTCGAGGGAGCGGGTGGCGTAGACGAAGTGGGTGGCCCGCTCGACGTCCTTGCGGGTCAGGTAGGAGGCGAAGGACTCGAGGCGGTCGGGGGTGGCCGAGCCGGTGAGCTTCGCCCGGTTCACCGCCCGCTGGGCGACGGGCAGGCCCAGGGCGTAGGCGGTGAGCGCCGCGTCGATCCCGCCGAGGCGCTTCCGGTACGCCGCCAGCAGATCGAGGGCGTCGGCCAGGCGCAGCTTGAGGGCCTCGTCTCCGGCCTCGGCCGGCGTCCGCTCCGGTCGCAGCCTCAGCGCGATCCGATCGTCGGCGTGGTGGGGCAGGGAGCGCAGGTCGTACCAGAGGGTGCCGCCGGGATCCTGGGCGACGGTGCCCCCGGAGGCAACCACCGCGAAGGCCCGGGCCAGCGGCGGGCGCAGATCGCTGCGGCCGACCCTCGCCAGGGACTCGTCCTGGGGTTGCAGCTCGGCCAGCGCCTTGTCGGCCAGGGCCTGCCCGGCCACCCGATCCAGGGCCGCCTCGGGCGCCACCTCGAAGTAGGAGAGCAGCGAGGCGTGCTCGGCCTCGAAGCCGAAGAGAGCGGTCACCCCGCGGTCGATCAGCCCGCCCAGGGGCGTGCCGGTATAGACCGCCACCACCGCCACGGTGGTGGTGAGGAAGTCGAGCAGTCCTCTGTCCTTGGGATGAATCACGCGTCTACCGGAGGGTCCCGTACCTTCTACGGACCAGGGCGCTGGACGATCTGTTCCACCCAGCGGCCCAGGGGGGTGCCGGCCCAGAGCCCGGCGACGAGGAGGGGGAGGATGAGCACGGCGCCGAAGATCCCGCGCAGGAGGCGGCGGGGCAGGGACTCGCCCCGGGCCCAGTCGCGCTCACCCACGTGCTGGCACCTCGCCATCGCGCCGAGCATGGCGGGGATCCCCAGGCGCCAGAGCACGGTGAGCGAGGCGATGGCCGCCGGCCAGGGAGAGAGCCAGGTCCAGGACTCCCACTCGGCGGGCAGGCGGCGGGAGAGGGCGAAGAGGGCGTTGTCCACCGCGACGAAGAGGGCCAGGGAGCCGGCCAGGGCCGCCAGGGTGACGGCCAGGGGCAGGTAGATCTTCTCCACCGAGGGCTGCTTGAGATACGCGCCCAGGTGAACACCCATCCGCTTGAGCTCGTAGAGGCGCCGGCCGACGATGGCCCAGACCCGGTGATGGAGCCTCGAGCCGGGCAGCACGTAGCCCAGCTCGTCCTTGGGGAAGGCGGCGATGGCGCCGAACCCCAGGCGCAGGTCCACCAGGAGCTCGACGCCCAGGGCCATCCAGCGGGCGACGTTCTCCTTCATCTCGAGGTCGACCGTCGCGGCGAAGGCGAGCAGGCGCTCCTCGGGCTGGCTCATGAAGGCCCGCGCCATGATGCCGTAGCCCTCCTCCAGCTTGCGGTCGAGGAAGTCGAGGAGGAGGAAGGCCCAGTCGTCGAAGCGATCGGCGGCGGCGTGCACGCCCAGGGCGAGCAGGGCCAGCACCCCCAGGGGGACGAAGAGGCGGCGGTACTGACCGAAGGCACCCGTCCAGCGCAGGTAGGTGCCGATCGGACCCATCGCCCGGAGCCGGAAGCCCGGGTTGGTGTCCTCCTTGTCGTCGATCAGGTGCTGCCTCATGAGCCTCGCGAGGGGATGATACCCCGACTCCGGCCTGAACCACCGGAAGGAGCAGCCTCATCCCCGGGGCGTCGCTCCCTTCAGGGCGTCGCGCGGATCCAGCGCCAGAGGGCGCCGAAGCCGGGGGCGAGCCAGAAGAGGGCCGCCCGCACCCGGCGCCGATCCCTCGCCTCGGGCATCCCGGTGCGCTTCTCGAGGAGCTCGAGGGCCTCGCGCCGGCGGCCCTCCTTCTTCAGCAGCCAGGCGAGGTCGAGGGCGGCGTCGAGGTTGCCGGCCTGGAGCTGGAGCACCCGCACCAGGATCAGGATGGCGTCGGGCCGGTCCTTCCGGCGGGAGAGCGACGACCTCCCCTCCAGGAGCAGGGCGATCGCCTCGGCCTTCCGCGAGGCGCGCAGGTTCAGCTCGGCCAGCATCATCCAGGACTCGGCGTTGCGCGGGTCGTGGCCGAGCGCGTCCCGCAGCACCGCCATGGCCTTCTTGTCGAAGCCCTTCGCCAGGAAGGCGTCGGCGGCCGCCCGGAAGCGCGGCCAGGCCTCGGGGTGCTTCAGCTCGGCCAGGCTGGCGGCGAGGCGGGCGATGGTCTCGGGATCCGCGGGCTCGTGCTCGAGGATCTCCCGGTAGGCCTCGACGGCCACCTTGTGCTTGCCCTTGGCGCGCGCCTTCGCCGCCTTCTCGAGCAGCGCCGCCCGGCTGTACTTCTTCTCCTTGCTGAAGAGCCCCACGATGGGTCGAGCCTACTCCGGATCAGGGCTGCTAGGGCCAGACGCCCTGGGCGCACTCGATGGGGGCGGCGCCGGGGGCGTCCTTGTTGTGGTCCCAGAGCTGCCACATCGTGTCGCCCCAGGCGGCCAGCTGGCTGAAGGCCGGGTCGGTCTGCAGCACGTAGGCCAGGGCGCGGCCCGAGGGGGTCGGGCTGGGCAGGCTGGTGCCGACGCCGAGGATCTCGTCGCGGAGGAAGGCGACGTACTCGCGGCTGGTGGTCTGGTAGTAGAGGCGGATCTCGATCCGGTCGGCGCCGGGCGCCACCGACAGGGTCACGTCGTCCCATCCGCCGGCGTACTCGGCCGGGGTGAAGTAGCCGGGGTCGATGCTGCCCTGCCAGGCGGGCTCGGACATCCGGGCGGCGGCCTCGCCGATGCGGAAGCCCTTGGGCGGGATGCGGTTGTCCTTGTAGCGGTCGGTGGCCAGCACGAAGTGGAAGGTGTGCTCCTCGCCGGTGAGGCTGCTGCGCGGGTGGCTCTCGTAGACGAGGGCGTCCACGTGGGTCTCGCCGGGTCCCAGGGCCGGGCTGCCGGGGTCGGGCAGCCCCTTCAGGGTGCCCACCGTGGCGTCGTAGGGGTTCACCTCCTGGAGGAGGGTGGCCCCCTGGTAGACCTTGATGTTGGCGAAGAAGCGCCGGCCCTCGGGGTAGCCGGAGATCAGCTTGTGCCCGGTGTGGTTGTCGATGCGGAAGTCGAGGGTGCCGGTGCCGGGATCGTAGGCGACGTTCTCGACGGTCGCGGCCTTCTGCAGGGTGGCGATGGCCCGGTTGGAGGCCGCGAGGAGATCGCCCGGGTCGAGGGGCTGCCCGTAGGCCAGGTCGAGGGTGAGGGCGGCCGGCCCCTGGGCGAGGAGGGCCTCGTTGGCCGGATCGTAGTTGGGCGAGCCGGGGACGACGCTGGCGAGCAGCCAGGGCACCCAGGCGTTGCCGCCGGTCAGATCGTGCACGGGCTGGCCGCACTGCGGATGCTCGACGCTGCCGGTCGGCCGCAGGATTCCATCGTTCTTGTCGCAGCCCTTCCCGACGCCGTCGGGGAGGTGGCAGTCCTGGCAGCTGGAGATGTAGTCGTTCGCCTTCGAGGTGGTGAAGACGCCGGGGGCGTAGGGGCCGGTGCCGGCCGCGCCGCCCTGGAGGCCGTAGGCCGAGAGCATGAACTCCGAGAAGGTCCGCTCGACGTGGCCGTAGGAGGACGCCGACTGGGCCTCGGTGGTCAGGATCGTGGTGCCGTCACCCGGCGGGGTCCCGGCGAAGGCGAGGTTCGCCAGCACCGGGTTCGAGACGTCGTGGCAGGTGGCGCACAGGTACTTGCTCTTGTGGAAGCGGCTGTACTGCATCCCGTGCCGGGCGGCGGCGTCGGCGAAGGAGGCGCGCTTGTCGTTGACGCCGGCGATGAACATCTGGGCGCTGCTGGCCTCGGTCCAGCCGGCGTTCACCGGGTGGCTGGTGCCGTCGAAGGCGGGGTTGCCGTTGAAGAGGGTGAGGGCGGCGGCCTCGGTCCGGTCGGCCGCGCGGGTGGCATCGGCGGCCGCCTGGCTCGGCGTGAGGCTGGCGTTGGTCTCGTCCCAGTAGTTCAGCCAGTCGTTGCCCTCGCGGGTGCCCGCCCAGGTGTCCTCGTGGAAGGGGTCGAACATCCGGTGGCAGGTGTCGCAGCTCACGCCCTCGTAGTCGGCGCCGGTCATGGCGGTGCCGGTGGGCGGGTCGGAGCGCCCCTCCAGCCAGCCCGCGGGGAAGTGGCAGCGCAGGCAGAGGTCGCCGGCGTTGGCGTTGCCCATGAGCCAGACCGAGTCCTGCAGGCCCACGGCGAAGGTGCCCCAGAAGAGGGGATCGCGGGAGGCCTGGGCCATCATGGTGCCCTTCCAGTGGCTGCCGGGCTCGACGGTCGCGTCGTAGCCGTCGTGACAGTTGAGGCAGCGGCCGACCGCCTCGAGGGTCACTCCGTCGGTGGGCTGGGTGCCCGGCAGGCGCAGGAGGGGATCGGCGGAGACCGCCGGCGTGGTGGAGATGCCGACCGGCGTGACCACGACGTTCAGGGTGAAGGCGCCGCCGCCCGAGGCCGAGTCCACGAAGACGAAGTAGGTGCCCGGCCCGAGCGCCGGGAGCAGCAGCCGGGAGGTGGCGTCGGCGCTGTCGACGTCGTCGTGGCACTGCAGCTCGGCGCCGGTGTCGCAGTCGGCGGCCCGCAGGTGGAGGACCGTGTCGAGGGCCGAGCCGGCGGTCTCGAGGTAGACGTCCGAGTCGGCGCCGAGGGTGAGCTGGTAGACGAGCTCGGCGCCGCTCCCGCCGCAGCTGCCGGAGTGGGTCGCGAAGCCGGTGCTGGTGTCGCCGGGGTAGGTGCCGGTGCCCGGGATCACGATGGGCGCCGCGCAGCTGTCGCCGCCCCCGATGCAGCCCAGGAAGAGGTCGCAGGTCTGCCCGCCCCCGCAGAGCAGATCGTCGGGTGTGCTGGTGCAGGCGTCCAGGCCGGCGTCGCAGGTGTCGACGGTGCAGGAGACGGTGTCGTCGCAGGACGGCGTGAGGCCGGGCTGACAGTCGAGGGCCGGGTCGCAGGTCTCGGCGCCGTTGCAGAAGAGGGTGTCGTCGCAGGCGGTGTCGTCGGGGCCGTGGACGATCGTGTCCGTCGCCTCGTCGCAGGAGTCGATCGTGCAACCGACCCCGTCGTCCACGGCCGGCGCGGTGCCGGGCTGACAGTCGAGGGCCGGGTCGCAGGTCTCGGCGCCGTTGCAGAAGAGGGTGTCGTCGCAGGCCGTGTCGTCCGGGGTGTGGACGATCGTGTCCGTCGCCTCGTCGCAGGAGTCGATCGTGCAGCCGACCCCGTCGTCCACGGCCGGCGCGGTGCCGGGCTGACAGTCGAGGGCCGGGT